>JAAOIF010000009.1 GCA_015163925.1 Candidatus Thioglobus sp. | reverse complement strand
ACTTCTTGCCACTTTCCTTTGACTTTAATTTGCGCTCCGAGCAAGCGATTTTGATGGCTCAAACCCGCATACGAAAAACGCTCTCGGTCAGCAATCCAAGTCTCATTAACGCTTTCATTTTCCCGAGCCACCACCCGTTTTACCTTGCTTTTATGGGTTTGAATGTGCAGATTTGAACCAACCAAATCGTGCCGAGAAATACTGTTTGTGGAAGCCATTTGCCAACTTCTAAGCTCATAGCGAAATGGCTTGGAAGTCAGCGCTCCGACCGGACAAACATCAATCATATTGCCGGATAATTCGGAGTCAATGCCCTGTTGCAAAAACGGCTCAATCTTCAAATCCTCGCCCCGACCGGTGCCGCCCATTTCCATCATTCCAGCCACTTCAGCGCCAAAACGCACGCAGCGGGTGCAATGAATGCAACGGGTCATATCGGTCTGAATCAGCGTGCCAATATCTGAATCAGCCACAATCCGTTTTCCCTCAGTAAAACGCGACACATCCGAGCCGTAATCCATCGCCACATCTTGCAATTCACACTCGCCGCCCTGGTCACAAATCGGGCAATCCAAAGGGTGATTTATCAGCAAAAATTCCATTACCGCTTTTTGTGAATCTTTAGCTTTTTGATTCTGAGTGTGAATTTTCATTCCCTCGGAAACCGGCGTGGAGCAAGCAGTTTGAGGCTTCGGCGCTCCCTCAACATCCACCAAACACATCCGACAATTCGCTGCCACCGAGAGTTTTTTGTGATAACAAAACCGCGGCACGCTAACTCCAGCACGGTCAGCCACAGCAATCAGCATCTCGCCTGCCGCCGCTTCAACCATATTTCCATCAATTTCAATTTCAATCATTTCACTCATATTTTCACCATACTTTCGCCGTGCTCGATGTAATATTCAAATTCCTTGCGGAAAAGTCGGATAAAACTCTCAACCGGAATCGCCGCCGCATCGCCCAAAGCACAAATAGTATTGCCCATAATTTTGCCCTGAACGCCAAGCAGCAAATCGATGTCTTCGGGCTTGCCCTGACCGTCCATAATTCGCCTCAGCACTCGGTAAAGCCAGCCAGTACCTTCGCGGCAAGGGGTGCATTGTCCGCAGGATTCATCATAATAAAAATGCGCCAGACGGGTTAAAGTTTTGACCATACAAGTGCTGTCGTCCATTATTATTACTGAGCCAGCGCCGAGCATCGAGCCAGCCGCCTCAATACTGTCATAGTCCATATTCATTGCCATTGCAGCCTTTGCGGTCAGCAGCGGAGTGGATGAGCCGCCGGGAATTACTGCTTTGAGCTTTCTGCCCGGGCGCAATCCGCCAGCCATTTCTAATAAATCCTTAAATGCCAAACCCATTGGAACTTCAAAATTTGCCGGCTTATTTATATGTCCGGTCACGGAAAATAGCTTGCAGCCGCCTGAATTTTCCACGCCCAAATCAGCAAACCACTTGCCACCTTTTTGCAAAATTTCTGGCACTGAGGCAAAACTTTCAGTATTATTTATCGTGGTCGGCTGCCCAAATAAACCAACATTTGCCGGAAACGGAGGCTTGAATCTGGGCTGACCTTTTTTGCCCTCAAGCGATTCCAACAAGGCAGTTTCCTCGCCGCAAATGTAAGCCCCAGCGCCGAGATGAGAAAATAAATCAAAATTAATATTACTATTAGAAATATTTTTGCCTAATAATCCGGCAGAATAAGCCTCTTTCAAGGCGGCTTCAAAACGATTAAATGGTTCCATAAATTCGCCGCGAATGTAGTTGTAGCCGACACTTGCGTTCATTACAAAACCGCCAATCGCCATTCCCTCAATCACCGCATGCGGATTAAATCGCAAAATATCTCGGTCCTTGCAAGTGCCCGGCTCGCCCTCGTCAGAGTTGCAAACCACATATTTTTGCTGGTCTGATTTCCGCGGCATAAAGCTCCATTTCAGCCCGGTAGGAAAGCCCGCACCGCCCCGCCCACGCAGCCCAGAGGCTTTCAGCTCATCAATAATTTGCTCCGGCGTGAGCTTGCCTTGAAGGATTTTACGCCAGATTTTGTAGCCGCCACTTGCCTCATACACCGCCAGCGACCAGCAATTTTCCTTATTTAAATTTTTAAAACAAACTTCATTCATAGCAAAATTTATCGTAAATTATCTTAAATTATACAAAATTTCATCTAACTTTTTCTCAGTCAAATTCTCATGGTAAATATCGTCAATTTGCAGCATCGGAGCGCCGACACAAGCGCCCAAACACTCCACTTTTTTAATACTAAATCGCCCATCTTTTGTCACTTCGCCGACCTTCACATCGTGCTTTTGCTCCAAATAATCAATCAAATCATCAGCCCCATTTAGCATACAAGAAATGTTATGGCAAAAGCGAATAACATGCTTGCCAGCTGGCTTGTGGTTGTAATTTTCATAAAAAGTTGCCACCTCAGCAGCAGCAATTTTCGGCATTTTCAAATAATCTGCCACCTCAGAAATTGCCTCCGGAGTGAGCAAATTTTCATTCTCCGCCTGCACGATTTTCAGCGCCTCCATCACCGCCGAACTCTGCCGCCCGGCTGGATATTTTGCCACCCAAACATCAATTTGTTTTTTTGCATTATCTGAAATTATCATCATTTTTTACCGGTCAATTTCACCAAAAACAATATCTTGCGTGCCAATAATTGTGACCACATCCGAGAGCATATGCCCGCGAGCCATCTCGTTCATAGCCGCTAAATGAGGGAATCCCGGCGCTCTAATTTTGATGCGATAGGGCTTATTTGCGCCATCGGAAATGAGATAAACGCCGAATTCGCCTTTCGGATGCTCAATCGCCCGATAGACTTCGCCGGCAGGCAGGCAGTAGCCTTCGGTGAAGAGTTTGAAGTGATGAATGAGTGATTCCATATCGTCTTTCATTGCCAATCGCTCAGGCGGGGCGACTTTGTGGTCATCGCTCATTACCGCGCCGGGGTTGCTTTGTAGCCATTCTACGCATTGCTCAATCAGGTGATTTGACTGGCGCATTTCCTCCATTCGCACCAAATATCTATCATAACTATCGCCAGTTACTCCGACCGGAATTTCAAATTCCAATTTCTCATACACTTCATACGGCTGATTTTTACGCAAATCCCACGCCACACCTGAGCCACGCAGCATCGGTCCGGTAAAACCCAACTGCTTTGCACGATTTTTTGAGACGATGCCGATATTCACCAAACGCTGTTTCCAGATGCGATTATCGGTTAATAAATCGTCATATTGCTTGATACTTTTTGGAAATTCGGCAGCAAAATCGGCAATAAAATCCAGCAGCGAGCCTTGCCGATTAGCATTCATCGCCGCTAATTCCTTCGCACTGCGGAAATTTGACTCCAAATATTGTGGCATTTCATCAGGCAAATCCCGATAAACCCCGCCGGGACGGTAATAAGTCGCATGCATCCGCGAGCCGGAAACTGCCTCGTAACAGTCAATGAGTTTTTCACGCTCACGAAAAGCATACAGAAAAATACTCATCGCCCCGACATCCAAAGCGTGAGTCCCAAGCCACATCAGGTGATTTAGGATTCTGGTAATTTCATCAAATAACACTCTAATATATTTCGCCCGCTCGGGAATTTCCAGCCCCAGCATCGCCTCAATCGCCAGCACATAAGCGTGTTCATTGCACATCATCGAGACATAATCCAGCCGGTCCATATAGCCAATTGAATGATTATAAGGCTTAGATTCAGCTAATTTTTCAGTGCCACGATGCAGCAGGCCGATATGCGGGTCGGCATGCTCAATGACCTCGCCGTCAATCTCCAAAATCAGACGCAAAACCCCATGCGCCGCCGGATGCTGAGGTCCAAAATTAAGAGTATAATTGCGAATTTCTGCCATAAATCTAATGTGCTTTTTTTGATATTTTGATGTCTTCGCCAAAATGACTGACTTTCACAATCATCCACCAAAACGCCAACACAAAGCCGCCAGCCAAAAAACTTAATACTAAAATTTCACTAATATTCATTTGCTTTCTCCAATTTTCCAATCAAAATATTTAATTGTTTAAGTAAAAAAATTATCACCACAAAAAACAAAGAAACAGTTAATATGGCAATTATAGTTTTAATAGTTGAGACCGTATTAAAACTTTGAAAAATCCAAGCGATAATTGATATAAAAACTATCATAGAAATGCTCAGAAAAATCTTAAAAACGCCAATAATTTCTTTAATTTGCAAACTGTTCATTTCCTTATAACCCTTGGCACGCTTACATTTTCCTCAATACTAACACTTTCGTAAATCACTCTGCCGAGCTTTTCATCAAAACGCATTTCCACCTCGCCAATCATCGGAAAATCCTTGCGTAGCGGATGCCCGACGAAGCCATAATCGGTCAAAATTCGGCGTAAATCATTATGATTTTCAAACAAAATTCCCATCAAATCAAACGCCTCGCGCTCATACCAGTCGGCACTTGTCCAGATTTTAGTAACAGATTTGATAATCGGAGAAGCCTCATCCACATAAGTCTTAAGCCGCAGGCGGTAATTTTGCCGCACTGAGAGTAAGTGATAAACCACGGCAAACCGTTGCTGGTGGCGGCTTTCGCCTTGCAAATCTCGCGCCCGACTAAAGCCCGAAGAGCTAGCATTACTGTCCCAATCCGACTGCCCGTAAGTGAGATAATCCACGCCGCATAAGTCAATCAGCGTGTCAAAATTATAAAAATCCCGCAGCCGCAAACAAGTCTTAACAATATTTTTCGCCTCAACGCTAAGGGTCAAATCGCCAAAATCCTCAACCAAATTTTGCTCAGAAAATTCTTCAATTAGTTGTGTTTTTAAATCGCTCATCAGGTTCTGGAAATGGTGTTTGTGCGCTTGATTTTTTCTTGCAATTGCAAAATTCCATACAGCAATGCCTCGGCGGTCGGAGGGCAACCCGGCACATAAACATCCACCGGCACAATCCGGTCACAGCCGCGAACAACCGCATAGGAATAGTGATAATAGCCGCCGCCATTCGCACACGAACCCATTGAAATTACCCATCTCGGCTCGGGCATTTGATCATAAACTTTACGCAAAGCCGGCGCCATTTTGTTGGTTAAAGTGCCGGCGACAATCATCAAATCCGACTGCCGCGGTGTCGGTCTAAACACAATGCCGAAGCGGTCCAAGTCGTAACGAGACGAGCCAGCCTCCATCATCTCCACCGCACAGCAAGCCAAGCCAAAAGTCATCGGCCAGAGCGAGCCGGTGCGTGCCCAATTCACCACTTTATCCAATGAAGTAGTAACAAATCCATCTTTGGTTAAGCCTTCAATTGCCATAATTTATTCCCACTCCAAAGCGCCGTTTTTCCATTCAAAAATGAAACCGACCACCAATAAAAATAAGAAAATGCTGATTGCCACAAATCCAAACCAGCCTAAATCCGCCTGAACCACAGCCCATGGAAACACGAAAGCCACTTCCAAATCAAACAAAATAAACAAAATTGCCACTAAATAATAGCGCACATTGAAATACATTCTGGAGTCATCAAACGCCGGAAAGCCGCATTCGAACTGGGAATTTTTCTCTTCATCGGGCTTGCTCGGACCCAGCAGATAGCCGATTAACATCGGTCCTACGCCAAATGCAACCCCTAAAAAAATAAAAACCATAATCGGCAAATAATTTTCTAACACTAATTTTCTCTATTGCATACAATTTAGGCATTATAACTAATTTCCACCTCTCAGCCGAAATAAGTGCAGAAAAAGTCTGTTGAAATTTACCCTTAAAACCAACTAAACTTGCGTGCCGCCGACTGTTAATTTATCTATTTTCAGGCTCGGCTGCCCGACCCCTACCGGCACACTTTGCCCATCTTTGCCGCAAACGCCCACGCCGCTGTCAAGCTTCAAATCGCCTCCGACCATTGAGATTTGCTGCAAAACTTCAGCACCTGAGCCAGTCAAAGTAGCGCCTTTGATGGGTTTGCCGATTTTGCCATTTTTGATTAAATAAGCCTCATTCGCCGAAAATACAAATTTGCCAGAAGTAATATCCACTTGCCCGCCGTCAAAATTTAGCGCATAAATTCCGTCATCAACCGAAGCCAACATATCAGCCAGCAAATCCTTGCCATTCAGCATATAAGTATTAGTCATTCGCGGCATCGGAATGTGCGAATACGACTCGCGGCGGGCGTTTCCAGTTGAAGTTTTGCCCATCAGCCGAGCGTTCATTTTGTCAAATAAATACCCTTTGAGAATGCCATTTTCAATCAGCGTAGTATTCTGTGTCGGCGTGCCTTCATCGTCTATAGTCAAGCTGCCACGCCGGTTTGCCAGAGTTCCATTATCAACAATTGTGCATTTCTCGCTTGCAACTTTAGCTCCAATTTTATCAGTGAAAACTGAGGTTTTTTTACGATTAAAATCCCCTTCCAAGCCATGCCCAATCGCCTCGTGCAGCAACACTCCGGGCCAGCCGCTGCCGAGAATAACCGGCATATTTCCAGCCGGAGCAGCACTTGCCTCCAGCGCCACTAACGCCTGCCGGATTGCCTCAAGTGTGTAAATTTCATCCAAATTATGGTCAATAAAATACCGATAATCATACCTGCCGCCGCCGCCGCTTGAGGCTTGCTCGGTCCGCCCATTATGCTCGACAATCACACTCACACTAACTCTTACCATTGGCCGCCGGTCACGCTGAAAAACCCCGTCCGTAGAGGCAATCAGCACTTCCGTATAAGCCCCAGAAATTGAGGCGCTGACCTGTTTTACCTTCGGCTCTTTTCTGGCAATAGCATCAATTTTTCGCAAAAAATCAACCTTTTCCTCCGAGCTCAAACTTTGCAATGGACTAAGCCCGGCGTATTTTGCCGCTGATGGAATTGAGTGAAAAATCTCCAGCGGCTGCCGAGTTTTTTGCTTGACAATTCCACTAGCAAAATTCACCGCTTGCTCAATGGATTTGAGGTTCAAATCGTCCGAATAAGCAAAGCCGGTTTGCTCCGCTGAAACCGTTCTAGCGCCCACGCCATGCCCGATGTGGTAAGTTCCAGACTTAACAATTCCTTCCTCCAAAAACCAACTCTCAGCCACTGAATGCTGAAAATACAAATCGCCATAATCGCTGCCTTTGACGAATAATCCGCCGAGCAAATCGCCGATTTTCGCCTGATTTAATCCGTTTTCTGCTAATAATTCATCAATCATTTTATTATTGGATTGTCCCAATCTCCGGTGATTTTATACTCAAATTCTGCCACATTATCAACCACGGCATCAATAACTTTGCCATCAAATAAAATCTTATCAACCGCCCAAACCCCAAGCCCAGCAAGCCCTCCGCCCGCCAGAAAAGTAGCAATCGGAATTGAATCTCCGACCGCCGGCCGCACCGTTGCCACTAAATTATATTGCTGCCGAGCGATATTACTATTGCCGCTCAGATGGATGCTTGAGGAAGTAGCGTTGAGTTCAAATTTGTCAATTTTCGCCAAAGAATTTCCCAAATAAACATTGGCTAAAATATCGTCATAAACGAAGCCCTGACTGGTCAAATCATCCACTTGCAACTTCAGCCGCCGCGCAATAGATTGAATATTTAGCAAGGACAAAACCCTGCCGATATTTGGGTCCTGCTCGGTGAAAACCCCTTCTCTGACTCGCATTGAGGCGTAGCCAGAAATATCTTGCAAGTTAATATTCCAAGGCTCACACTGGCAAAATAGGCGAATATCAAAATCAAATTCGCCGCCTTCAACCTTTTCCTTAATATTCATTTTCGCCAAGAAATCAGAGAGCTTATCGCCCTTGGCACTCGCCACCAGAGTAGTAATTCCGTCCAGCCAATTCCCATCAAAACTCAGATTATTATCATTCACGCCAACGCCCTCAAACTCCAAATTATGAATATTTAGCACTTCCGCCTCCGAGCGCAAATCTGCCTTAAAATCCGGCAGCCGGTAGCCATCCACCTGCATATTTTGAGAACGCAGGTGCATATTCGGCAAATCATTCGGCAAAATCTGCCAATCGCCCTTGATTTTATCCAATGTCGCCACTTGCAAATTATTCAGCGTTACAATCGGAAAATCATTCTCATTTAGGGCAATTTCTATATCGGTTTGCAGCGCCTCAGAGCTGACTTTTGCTTGCCATAATTGCTTAGATTTTTGGCGAATATAAAGGTTAAATTCACTGGCTAAATTCACCAATTCTACTGCAAATAAATCGTTTTTATCAACTTTTCTATCACTTGGATTTACCCTAATTTCAAACGGCTCGCCGCGGATTTTGCCAGTGCCTTTTGTGCTAATAATATTATTATGAAAGCTCACTTTAGAATTAAAATCCTCAAGCCTCACAGCCTCTTCCAAAACGCTTAAATGATTATTTTCCAGCTGCAAATCCACATCAATTATCGGCGGCAAATCATCCAAATAAATTAGCAAATTCAGCTCTCCAGCCGCCTTGCCAGATAGAGTAAATTGCTCAAATATCGGCATAACCACAGGCTTCAGCGGAGTATTTTTCAAAAATGAAATGATATTTTCACTTTGTGAATTTAGCCCTCCGGCGACCTCAATTTGCAAAATTTCAGCACTCAAATCACTAATATTTACATCAATATTTTGCAAGGATAATTTATCCAAAACGGCACTATTTGCCTTGATTTTCAGCCACTTTCCATTAGTTGAAATATCCGCATCCAGCCGCTGTAAAGCAGGCCACTGCTGGTCAAACAGCAAATCTGCCTCTCTTACATTTGCAGCAAAATTAATATTAATATCCTCTGGCCCAGCCATATTTTGCTTAACATAAATATTAATATTTTCCAACTCACCGGACAAAAAAGCCTGCCGCATCCACTTATTAGTAAGCTTGCCAACAATTTCTGCCGGCAAATAATCAGCCACATCAACCATTTTCAGCCGTTTTGCCACGCCCTTAAATTCAATAAAATCATTACTTTTTTCGCTAAATAAAAGCAGCTCGGCATCTAATTTAAAATCTGCATTAGTTATGCTTATCGGCAAGCTAAGATTTGCCCGTTTTTCCACCTGTGCCAGCGAAAAATTAGCATTAATATCAAAAGTTTTAGCGCCAAATTTTTGCACAATTTTAAGCAGCAACTGCTGTTTATCAATATCCAAAATCAGCGGTAATAACTCAAAATTATAGCTGCCGGAAACAATGGTTTTATTCACCCTAACTGTCTGAAAAATCGCCAGCGTATCAAGCATTTCAGGGGTCAAAATCTGATAAATATCCGCCATACTCATATCGGCAATTTCAGAATAAATATTCAGCGTTTGAATGTCAATTTTATTCGGATTATAAATATCGTCAAACACACTCAGCCAGTCAAGTTGCCAGCGCAAATCATCAACCAAAAGCAGTGGCTGCGGGGCTTGTGAGCCGACCTCAATATTATGAATGTGGATTTCTATTTTGCCATCATCAAGCCCAAAAGTGATTTTTGAGAGCCTCACTTCCAAGCCGCTAATAGCAGATAATTGCTGCTCAATCGGCGCTTTTAGGAATGTCGGAAAAACCACAAAAAATCCTATTACTAAAATTACTAATAAAGTTGCAATCACACTCGCCCAAGTGCTAATTTTCAGGGCTTTGATGCTATGGGAAAAAATCTTATTTTTCATCACTTTTCGCCTGAAATATGCCCAAATTTTTATTTTTTTGCACCTCACCAGAGGCAAAAATCCGCCCGTTCATAGCAATATAAATGCCGGAATTATTTTGATTTTTCACCGCACTCAGCGCCACGCCGAGATTAAATAAAGCATCAGAATCCGCAACCGAATACGGCAAAATCGCCCCAAATAATACTATGATTTTGCCCTTCACGGCTTGCTCCAAAAACTCCGCTGTGTCAGTCATAGTATCAGTTCCATGGCTGATGATAATATATTTTTCGCTGCAATCAAGACATTTTGAAACCAGCAATTCTCTATCATTTTCGCTGATTTCTAAACTGTCTTTTAAGAATAATATTTCAGTAGTAATCTCAAGCGTAGTGCGGCTTTGAGCCAACATTTGCGGCAAATATGAGCGCTCAAATTCCAGCTCTCCACTGAGTGAATTGTAGGTTTTGTCAATCGTGCCGCCGGTAATAAATAATCGAATCATAAATTAGAATGATACTTTATCAAAATATTCAAAAACGCCAAATATCCACTCCGACCAACATTTAAAACAGCCTAAATTTTTGGCGTATTGAAAAAAAACAGCCGCTAAAAAAGGCGACTGTTAAGCGCTGATAGTAATTTAATACTACCGATTGGCTGCCGACATAAACTCGCAGACTTGGCTTGGAAATTCGCTGCAAATTAGCAATCACCGGCAAGCCGTCATAATATTTTAATTTCAGGCTCAAAGTCTTAGCCGCCGCCTCGCCCTCAACATCAAAAGACTCAATGTAGCCTTCCTGCTGCATCACACTGGCGATAGCAGATTTCAGCCTTGACGCCGGAATATTCACCTGCTTTTTAGCCACTAAATGTGCGTTCCGAATGCGAGTTAGCATATCGGCAATTGGGTCAGACATACTCATAATTTTTTCCTTAATTCTCTAATTTAATTGTTAAAAATCTACCAGCTTGCCTTGACAAGACCCGGCACTTCACCGTTCATAGTGCGCTCTCTGAGCTTAATTCTGGACAAACCAAACTTCCGATAAAATCCATGCGGCCGGCCAGTAAGCCCACAACGACTACGCTTGCGAGTCGGCGAAGCGTCCCGTGGCAAGGCTTGCAACTTAATGCTGGCTTGAAAACGCTCTTCATCAGCAACGCTCACGCTCTTAATAATTCTCTTGAGTTCCAAGCGTTTGGTGCGATATTTTTCCACCATTTTGCTGCGCTTGAGGTCTCTATTTATCATGGATTTTTTAGCCATTTTTAGTCCTTATTTTTTATAAATGGAAAATTAAATGCCGTTAATAATTGCTTGGCATGCTCATCACAGCTGGCATTAGTGGTAATTGCAATATCCATTCCACGCACTGCCCCTACTTTTTCAAAATCAATTTCCGGAAACACAATTTGCTCACTCAGCCCCATATTATAATTGCCGCGGCCGTCAAATGATTTCTCATTCAGCCCCCGAAAATCACGAATTCTGGGAATAGCAATATTCACCAAACGGTCTAAAAATTCATACATTTTCGCCTTCCGCAGCGTGACTTTACAGCCAATCGGATTGCCCTCACGGAGCTTGAAACTCGCCACAGATTTGCGTGCATTGCAAGTCATCGGCTTTTGCGCACTGATTAAACTGATTTCCTCCAAAGCACTTTGCAAGACTTTTTTATCGCCCAAAGCGCTGCCTAAACCCATATTGATAGTGATTTTTTCAATCTTCGGCACAGCCATTGGATTTTTCAAGCCGAGCTCTTTTTGTAGCTTTGGCAAAATCTCGTTTTTATATTGTTGTTGTAATCTGGACACAATTATTTTCCTTTAATTTTTATCTAATTTCAAACGATTGAATCGCCGTTTGATTTAAAAAATCTTTCTTTTTTACCATTTTTATCAACTTTAAAACCCACTCTGTCGGCTTTTTTAGTGGAGCTATTATAAATTGCCACATTTGAAATTGCCAGCGGCATTTCAGTATCAACAATGCCGCCGGTTATCCCAGAATTAGGATTTGCTTTGGTGTGTTTTTTGGCAATATTCAAGCCCTCAACCACAACTTTGGCTGGCGTGATTTTAGTTACTGTGCCGGTAGAACCCTTGTCCTTACCGGCAATTACAATCACTTCATCATTGAGTTTAATTTTTTGCATCACAAAACCTCTGGCGCTAATGAGACGATTTTCATAAATTGGGCGGTGCGTAATTCACGAGTTACCGGGCCGAAAATCCGCGTTCCAACTGGCTCAAGCTTGCTGGTCAGCAGCACCACAGCGTTACTGTCAAAGCGAATCCGCGAGCCGTCAGTCCGGCGCACGCCGTGAGCTGTCCGCACCACTACCGCATCATACACATCGCCTTTTTTGACTTTGCCGCGCGGCGCTGCTTCCTTGATGCTGACTTTAATCACATCGCCGATATTAGCGTAACGGCGTTTTGAGCCGCCTAAAACTTTAATACACATTGCCCTGATAGCACCGCTGTTATCGGCAATATGAAGTTTTGTTTGCATTTGAATCATATCATTTTCTCGTTAAATTACTAATCAATTACCACTGATTTTTCCACCACTTCCAACAACGCCCAATGCTTAGTTTTGGAAAATGGCTTGGCTTCAACCACTCGGACTAAATCGCCCAAACCGCACTGGTTGTCTGCATCGTGGGCGTGAACCTTAGAGCTGCGTTTGATGTATTTTTTGTAAATCGGATGCCGCACTTGCCTCTCAATCAAAACGGCAATAGTCTTATCACGACTGCTGCTAACGACTTTGCCCGTTAATATGCGCTCCACTTTTGCCTGATTTTTCGCTACATCACTCATACTTTTTTCTCATTCATAATAGTTTTAATTTGTGCAATTGATTTTGCGGTTTTGCCGAGCTTGGAAGTGTCAGTCAGCTGGGCGCTTTTATGCTGCATGCGCAACTCAAAATGCTCTTTTAAAAGCCCCATCAGGCTCTCATTTAGTGCCGGCAAATCCTGCTCTCTTAGCTCTTTAATATCCATCACATTGCTGCCCTTTTAATTACTGTTGTTTTCACTGGTAATTTCGCTGATGCCAGCGCAAACGCCTCTCTGGCAACGGTTTCATCAACCCCTTGCATTTCAAATAACATCTGCCCGGGCTTGATTTGCGCCGCCCAATACTCAACCGCACCCTTGCCCTTACCCATTCGCACTTCAAGCGGTTTTTTGGTAATTGGCTTGTCCGGAAATATCCGAATCCAAATCTTGCCCTGCCGCTTCACATGCCGCGTCATCGCCCGCCGAGCGGACTCAATCTGGCGAGCAGTCATCCGACATCTGCCGGTAGCTTGCAAGCCAATTTCGCCAAAGCTAACTTTATGACCAGTCGCCAAGCCGCGATTATGGCCTTTCATTTGCTTTTTAAATTTTGTTCTTTTAGGTTGTAGCATTTCTCATTCCTTTGCTTTCGGTCTTTTGCGCAGTCGCCCCACGCCTTGCCACTTCGTCCAAAGTGCCTTTTCTATGGTCTAAAATTTCGCCCTTGAAAATCCAAACTTTAATGCCGATTACGCCATATTGAGTATTTGCGTCATAAGCGGCATAATCCACATCCGCCCGGAAAGTATGCAGCGGCACTCGGCCTTCCCGATACCATTCTGAGCGAGCAATTTCAGCGCCGTTGAGCCTGCCGCTGACCATAACTTTGATGCCCTGAGCGCCCAAACGAGTGGCATTCCCCAAAACTCGTTTCACTGCGCGGCGATACATCACCCGTTTTTCTAATTGCTGGGCAATATTTTCAGCCACTAAACGCGAATCAAATTCGGGCTTTTTAATTTCTTCAATACTAATATGCACCGGAATTCCCATCATTTTTGAGACTGAATTTTTCAAATGCTCAATGTCTGCACCCTTTTTGCCAATTACGATTCCGGGGCGCGCCGTGTGAATTACAACCTTAGCATTATTGGCTAATCGCTCAATTTGCACGCGGCTGACAGAGGCGGATTTGAGGGTTTCAAACAGGTAATCTCGGACCTCAATATCGGACAATAAATATTTGGAATAGTCCTGAGAATTGGCATACCACTTGGAATCCCAGTCCTTGACAATGCCTAATCGCATACCTTTTGGATTTACTTTTTGACCCATTTTATTATCCTTTTTAAGTGCTAATGCCAACTGTAATGTGGCTTGTGCGTTTTAAAATTCTGTTCGCCCGACCCTTTGCCCGAGGGCGAATCCGCTTCATCGTTGAGCCTTCGTCAATGAAAATACTACTAACTTTTAGCTCGTCAATGTCTAATGATAATTCCATCGCCAGTATCAGTGGTGTTAGCGGCAGATATATTACTGGAATTTTCCCCGGCGAGGTCG
>JAAOIF010000099.1 GCA_015163925.1 Candidatus Thioglobus sp. | reverse complement strand
TCGGTTTGCTGCTCTTGAAAACCTTTCACCAAAATAGGAATTAGAGTGCTGCTGCTGATGCCGAGCAAGTCTTTTTTCAGCTCGCTGACCATCGCCGGATAAATCTCACGCGCCTCTTGAGGAAGTTTTAAAGCTAATAAAAACTCAGCAATACTTGAACCAATTAAGACAAAACCAAGTGGTGCAATTATGCTTAAAATTTCGCTTGGCACAAGGCTTTTATTGGCTAATAAAGTTTCAAAAAAGTAGGAATAAATCAGCGCCCCGAGCAGAATTGAGACGACAGTAACAGCCTGAACAATCGCGTTAGCATTAGCAATATATTTGACCCCAAATAGCTGCTTAATCAAGCCATATTTCGCCGGAGAATAAATCGCACTTTGGGCTGCCAAAATTAGCGTTAAGGCAAAAGCCAGCTCAAACCAGCCCTGATAATACGAAAAAGTGATAAAAATAGTGATGAGAATTGCAATAAATGCTGCCACTTGCACGACTTTGGTTTTCAGATATTTATCGCTTAAAAAGCCGGCTGGCGCGAATAATAAAATAAATGGCAATAAAATCAGGGCGTTGATAATTGCGGTGTAAATAATCAGTTCAGTGCCGTTGTAGGCTTTGAAAATGGTGTTTTGCAGGGTGATTTTATGCCCTAAATCGACAGTTGCATTTAAGAAAACAATTAATATGTAAGGCAAAAATCCTGTGAGTTTGTAAATGGGTTTCATTTTTGCTGGCAAAATGTTAGTAAATATTCGCTAATTTCCTTAGTGGCGTTGGGTTTGGCGAGTTTTTTGGCGGCAGCGGACATTTGCTTTATTTGAGTTTTATTGAAAGTTTTAATGGTTTTTTCTAACAATTCAAGAGTTAAATCTTTTTGCTGAATTAGCGTTCCGGCGGCGTTATCAGCCAAAATCTTAGCATTAAAAAACTGATGATTGTCAATCGCATGCGGCAGCGGCACTAAAATACTAGCACTGGCAGACAGCATTAATTCCGCCACAGTCATCGCCCCGGCGCGACACAGCACCACATCCGCCCAAGCGTAAGCCGCCGCCATATCGTCAATAAAATCCTCAATTTTTACCGAATTAGCCGAATTTTTGGCGTATTTTGCCTTAACATTTTCATAATTTGCCTTGCCGGTTTGATGCCAAATATTAATATCAAGTTGCAATCTGACTGCCACATCGTTAATTGGTTTTGCGCCTAAACTGCCGCCGAGAATTAGCAAATTTAGCTTGCTGCCGGAGTGTTTTTCAGCCGCTGAGAATACTACTGGATTGCCTGTTGTAACGGCATTTTCAAAGGTTTTTGGGAATGCTTGAAAGGTTTGTGTGGAGATTTTATCAAGCAATTTATTAGTGCTGCCGGCGATGGAATTTTGCTCATGAATTATCAGCGGAATTCCCAAAATCCAAGCCACAACTCCGCCGATTCCAGAGGCAAATCCGCCCATTCCTAACACTGCGGCAGGGCGGATTTTGATGAAAATTAGTAGTGTTTGCAGAAATGCCCAGCCGAGTAAAAATGGCGCTCGGAGCAGTTGTAGCAAGCTTTTGCCACGCAGACCGACTGAGCTGACGGCGTGGAATTGAATATTTTTCGCCGGCACTAAAGTATTTTCCATGCCGCTTTTTGAGCCTAACCAGTTGATTTTGACATTGTTTTTTTCAAGCAAATTAGCAATCGCCAAAGCCGGAAAAATATGCCCGCCGGTGCCGCCAGCCATAATCAGAATAGTCTTTTTAGCGGATTTGGAATTTGATTTAATTTTAGACATATTGCTTCTGCCGGTTGTAATCTGAGCGATTTTCCATATCAACTCTGAGAATTAGCGCCAAGGCAATCATTGAGAAAATCAGGCTGCTACCGCCGTAACTAATTAGCGGCAGGGTGAAGCCCTTAATCGGCATCAGGCCAAGGTTCATAGCGATATTAACGCTGGTTTGCATTCCGAACCAGCTGCAAATTCCAAACACCACATACGAGCTATATTTTCTGCCGTGTTTTAGCGCCTCAATGGCGATATTAAAGCCTTTGCCGATGATATAAGCAAAGCAAAATAACACAAATAACATTCCGATAATTCCCAATTCTTCGCCGATAATTGCAAAAATCATATCTGTATGGGATTCGGGCA
The DNA here is from genome assembly GCA_015163925.1 of Candidatus Thioglobus sp. Lineage (GTDB taxonomy): Bacteria > Pseudomonadota > Gammaproteobacteria > PS1 > Pseudothioglobaceae > JAAOIF01. The sequence goes on along the minus strand of JAAOIF010000099.1, from coordinate 2,415 downwards.
ATTTGGTGTATTTTTGAATCCCAGCGCCGAGCCCTGTGCCAGTCCAATCGCCCCTTGCTATGCCGATTAACGCTTGTTTTGTCTGATGCACTTTGTCGGAATTATTAAGCCATAAATCAGTTTGCCAGAACTCAAATAAACGCTTGGAACGCACCGGGTCAAACCAAATATAAGTGCCGGCGGCTGCTAATAAAACTCCGCCAGCGTAAAATAATTCTTTGATGAAAGTGCCGGCGACAAACAGCATACTCAGGGCGGTTGCGGTAATAATTATGGTGGCGCCGAGGTCAGTTTCCAGCATCGTCAAAATCCCCGATGAGGCAACAATTATAAGGGTTTTGCCAAGCCCTTTGAGCGAATTAGTAACTTGTTTTTCTTGCCTGATTAAAAATCCAGCCATAAATAAAATCATTACTAATTTCATCATTTCTGAGGGCTGAAATTTGAACCAGACGAAATTAATCCAACGCCTTGCCCCATTTGCCTCAAAGCCAATCGGATTTGGCAAAAACACAATTGCTAATAAAATCAGGCTGAGAATGAAAAGTTTGCCGGCGTGTTTTTTGAAAAAAGACAGCGGAGTTTTGATGATAAGAAAGCCACAAAACAGCCCCATTCCAATAAAAATAGCTTGTTTTAGCATAAAACTGTAACTGTCAAAATGCCCAAGCGAGGCGGAAAAAGACATAAGCCAGCCGAAAATAATTAGCACCAAAATGCCACTTAGCAATTTTTTATCCGGCAATTGTCCAGTTTGTTCAAACATAGCACAATATTTTATACCACATAGATTGTTTGTCTTTATGGGATAATGCTTTTTTTCGCAAAATTAAAATTATGATTTCAACCGCTAATATCACCATGCAATTTGGTGAAAAACCTTTATTTGAAAATATTTCCATCAAATTTCAAAGTGGCAATCGCTACGGAATGATTGGCGCTAACGGCTGCGGCAAATCAACTTTTATGAAAATTCTGAGCGGCGAATTAGCCCCAACTGCTGGCTCAGTTAGCATCAGCGAGGACGAACGCTTAGGAATTTTGCATCAGGACCAATTTGCATTTGAAGAATATCGGGTCGTGGATACAGTAATAATGGGGCATTCAGAGCTTTGGGAAATTAAAAAAGAGCGAGACCGGATTTATGCCTTGGCGGAAATGAGCGAGGCTGACGGCATAAAAGTTGCAGAATTAGAGATGGAATTTGCCGAAATGGACGGCTACACGGCGGAGTCCTCAGCCAGTGAATTGCTGCTCGGACTTGACATTCCCGAGAGCCAGCATTATGGCTTAATGAGTGAAATTGCCCCGGGCTGGAAACTGCGGATTTTATTGGCTCAGGCGCTGTTTTCTGACCCTGAAATTCTACTTTTGGACGAGCCGACTAATAATTTGGATATTAACTCAATCCGTTGGCTGGAAGGGGTTTTGAAGGAACGCAAGGCCACAATGGTAATTATTTCGCATGACCGGCATTTTCTCAACGGAGTTTGCACTCACATGGCGGATTTGGACTACGGGACGCTGAACACTTTTCCCGGAAATTATGATAATTTTATGATTGCTGCCGTGGCAATTCAGGAAAAAATGCAAACTGATAATGCCAAAAAAGAGGCGAAAATTAAGGAACTAAAACACTTTGTTTCACGCTTTTCCGCCAACGCTTCCAAGTCAAAACAGGCCACTTCACGGCAGAAACAGTTAGAGAAAATTGAGCTAAATGACATCAAGCCGTCTTCAAGAGTTAGCCCTTATATTATTTTCAATCAGGCGCATAAATTGCATAGAAATGCTTTGGAAGTGGAGGATTTGAGCAAAAATTTTGATGATTTGCAGGTTTTAAAAGACATTAATTTTCTCTTTGAGGTCGGCGAGCGGGTGGCAATTATTGGTCAAAACGGCATCGGCAAAACCACACTTCTGCGCACTCTGGTCGGCGAAATCAAGCCAGATAATGGCAAAATCAAATGGAGTGAAAATATCAATATCGGCTACTATTCACAAGACCACAGCAAGGATTTTGCAAGTGATTTGAGCGTGCTGGACTGGATTAGCAGATTTAAGGGCGAAAAAGACGATATTCAGGCGCTGCGGGGGGTTTTGGGCAAAATGTTATTTGGCAAAAACGACATTAATAAAAGCGTCAAATCCCTCTCCGGCGGCGAACAAGGCAGAATGTTATTTGCCAAATTAATGCTGCAAAAACCCAATGTTTTAGTGATGGACGAGCCGACCAACCACTTGGATATGGAATCCATTGAGGCGTTGAATTTAGCACTTGATAATTACCCCGGCACCCTGATTTTCGTCAGCCACGACCGCGAATTCGTCTCCAGCCTCTCCACCAAAGTAGTCGAGCTCAAAGCCAACAAAATGCACTATTATTCTGGCAATTATGAAGATTATTTCGCCAGC
>JAAOIF010000098.1 GCA_015163925.1 Candidatus Thioglobus sp. | reverse complement strand
CATGCGGTGGCGGCTTCCACAGATTTTACCTCCAGCCCAGCGGACTTTCTGATGCCGAAGTGCTGGAATCTCAGGCGCGATACCGGTTTGAGCTGATTAAAAATGGTGAAAAATATTATCAAATTAATCCTTTAAACAAATAAAAATGGCAAAAAATCAACACTTTCTCATCGTTCCGGCAAGTGGCATCGGCGCAAGAATGAAGGGCAAAATTCCCAAGCAATATCTCAAATTAAATAACGGGCTGAGTGTGCTCGAGCAAACGCTTGAAACCCTTATGAAGATTGAGAAAATCAGCGGTTTTGTGATAGTTCTCGCCGAGCAGGATAAGTATTTTTCGCACTCAAAATTTGCCCAGAATTCCAAATTACTCAGCATTGCTATCGGCGGAAAACGGCGTTTTGACTCGGTGCTTGCCGGCTTAAATTCGCTAAAATCTGTTGCTAAAAATGACGACTGGGTTCTGGTGCATGATGCGGTCAGGCCTTGTGTTGCAGCGGCTGATGTGGAAAATTTAATCACTCAATTAGAGCAAAATCCGACCGGCGGGCTGCTGGCAACAAAAGTCACAGACACCATCAAACAGGCTGATAATTCTGGGCAAATAACACTTGATAGAAGCAAACTTTGGCAGGCACAAACTCCACAAATGTATCGTTTTGGGGTATTATTTGAGGCGCTGGAAAATGTTGCAAAAAATGATTTTAGTGTTACTGATGAGGCTGGCGCGATTGAATATTTAGGGCTGAAATCCTTACTGGTAGAGGGCTGCAAGAGTAATTTGAAAATCACCACAGCGGCAGATTTGGCTTTGGCAAATTTTTATTTATCGGCAAATTATTATGAAAATTAAAACTGGATTAGGGCAAGACTCACACGCATTTGAGACTAACAAAAAGTCTGGCAGCAAGCCGTTAATTCTTGCTGGAATTGTCTTTGAAAATTCACCAAGCCTACGGGCAAATAGCGATGGGGACGCGGTTTTGCACTCTTTGACGAATGCGATTTCATCCATTACTGGCAATAATATTTTGGGCGGGACGGCGGATAAACTTTGCCAAAAAGGGATAACCGACAGCGGCAAATATTTGGCTTTGGCACTGCAAGATTTAGCCGGTTGGAGGATTGAAAATGTGGCAATTTCGATTGAATGCTTGAGCCCAAAAATTGCTCCGATGCTTGCTGAAATGAAAAAGAAAATCGCCATTTTATTAAATATAAAAAATACTGATGTTGGCATTACAGCCACTTCTGGCGAGGGTTTGACGGCGTTTGGCAGAGGCGAAGGCATTCAGGTTTTGAGCATCATCACGGTTTCAAAATGAGCAATCTGCACGCCATCGCTAATACCAAAATTCGCAAATTGCATTTTATCGGCATCGGCGGCTCGGGTATGAGCGGCATCGCTGAGGTGCTGCATAATCTGGGCTATCAGATTTCTGGCAGCGATATTATTGATAATAAAATCACTCAAAGGCTGCAAAAATTGGGCTGCAAAATTAGCCATCAGCATCATCAGAAAAATGTGAAAGGGGCGCAGGCTGTGGTGGTTTCCAGTGCCATTGATAAAAATAATCCGGAGCTAATTCAGGCGCGTAGCTCGTCCATTCCGGTAGTGCCGAGAGCGGAAATGCTGGCTGAAATTATGCGTTTCAGATATGGAATTGCAGTCGCCGGAACGCATGGCAAAACCACCACCACCAGCCTAATTTCCCATATTTTGAGCGTTGCAAAACTTGACCCAACTTACATAATCGGCGGAATTTTAAACGCCAGCGGCATCAATGCAAAACTCGGCGGCAGCGATTATTTGATTGTTGAGGCGGACGAATCTGACGCTTCTTTTTTGCACCTGCAACCGATGCTCAGTGTGATTACAAATATCGACCAAGACCATATGGGCACTTACGATTACGACTACCAAAAACTCGCCGATGCCTTTGTGCAATTTACCTCAAATCTGCCGTTTTATGGCACTTGTATTTTGTGCGTGGATGACCCCGGCGCCAGCAAAATTATCAACAATATTCATCGCCCGTTGATTACTTATGGGCTGAAAAATCAGGCGGATTTCCAAGCCATAAATATCACTCAAACCAAGCGCCAAATGAATTTTGATGTGATTTGTAATCGGCAAAATAAATCATTTCCAATCAAGCTAAATCTCATCGGAAATCACAATATTTCTAACACTTTGGCTGCCATAATTGTTGCCCGAGAATTGGATATAAAAGTTAAAACAATTCAGCAGGCATTGCTAAGTTTTTCGGGGGTTGCCCGCCGGCTTGACTATCATAATTTGCTTAATATTAAAGGCAAACAAGCGTTATTATTTGATGATTATGGGCATCATCCAAACGAGATTAAAGCGGTATTTTCCAGCCTGAAAAACACCTATCCGCACAAGCGTTTGTTGGTGATTTTTCAGCCGCATCGTTTTAGTCGTACGCGGGATTTATTTGATGATTTTTCGCAAGCATTATCAAAGGCCGATGCGCTGATTTTGCTCAATATTTACCCTGCTAATGAGCGCCCGATTCCGCGGATAAATTCCAGCGCCTTAGCGACGAGTATTCGCCAACGTTCGGAGCTGAAACCGGTGGTGGTAAAAAATACTGCTGAGGTGATAAAAGTGCTGCCGAATGTGGTGCAAAATGACGATATAATTTTAACTCTCGGCGCTGGCAATGTCCATATTTTAGTGGGTTTGCTGCTGACTGCTTATGCTCAAACATAACGAGCCGATGAGCCGTCATTGCTCGCTACGAGCCGGCGGTTTAGCGCAAGATTTTTTCCTGCCAGACACTTTAAAACAGTTGCAAAAGTTCTTACAAAGCAACCAAAAACCAGTTTTAATACTCGGCTTAGGTAGCAATTTATTGGTGCGTGAGCGCGGATTTTCTGGAGTAGTAATTAAATTAAAACAGCTAAATCAATTAAGCCAAAACGCTTTGGTAGTAACGGCTGGAGCTGGAGTAACACTGGCAAAACTATCAAGATTTTGTGATGCAAATTCTCTCAACGGCGGCGAATTTTTGTCCGCCATTCCCGGCAGTGTCGGCGGCGCTTTGATGATGAACGGCGGGGCGTTCGGTGCTGAGATTTGGCAATTTGTCCAATCGGTAAAAACTATAAACCGCTCTGGGGCTGTGTTTGAGCGCCAGCCAGCAGATTTTGAAATCGGCTATCGCCAAGTTTTAGCCAAGCATACAGAAGAATATTTCATCCAAGCAAAATTCAAATTTAGCGCCGAGCAAAAGCTCCACAACATCAAATCCCTATTGGCAAAACGCCGAAAATCACAGCCAACGGCGGCGGCAAATTGTGGCTCAGTTTTCAAAAATCCTACAAATCCCAAGCCATATTTTGCCGCTAAATTAATCCAAAAAAGCCAGCTCAAAGGCGTTTGTGTCGGCGGCGCTTGCGTGTCAGAAAAACACGCAAATTTCATCATCAACCAAAATAATGCCACTGCCAGCGACATTGAAAAATTGATAAAACTCATCCAAAAAAAGGTCAAATCCGACTCCGGAATAAGCTTAGAAACCGAAGTGGTGATTGTATGATTGCGATTTTGATGGGCGGTAATTCGGCTGAACGGCAAATCTCTTTAGACAGCGGCGAGGCAGTGTTTCGCTCGCTTAAAAATCAGGGCATTGACTGCTTTAAATTTGATTGGTTTGAGGACAATTTGCCCACCCTTTGGACGCAAAAATTTGACCAAGCTTTCATCGCTTTGCACGGTCGGGGCGGCGAAGATGGCTTCATTCAGCAGCAATTACAGCAGCGCAATATTGCCTACACCGGCGCTGGGGTTACGGCTTCTAAAAAGTGCATAAATAAAGCCGTGAGTAAGGATATTTGGGCTGCGAATAATTTGCCGATTTGCCCTGCTGTGCTTGCTGAGAAGGGCGAGCCGCTGGCTGAAATTAAGTTTGATTTGCCTTGGGCGGTGAAGCCGATTTTGGAGGGTTCAAGCATTGGAATTAGTAAGGTGGAAAACGCCTCAGAGCTACCAGCCGCGCTGGATTTAGCTTGGAAATATGACTCTCAGGCGCTGGTTGAGAAGTGGATTGAGGGCGATGAATATACCGTTTCCATTCTGAATGGCAAGGCGTTGCCGGTGATTAAAATCGTTGTGGATAAGGGTTTTTACGACTATCACGCCAAATATCACTCGGATAAAACTCAATATTTGCACCCATGCGGACTGCCGGCGGCGGGCGAAAAACAGCTACAAAACATTGCCCTGAAAGCATTTAACCTCACCGGCGCTAAGACTTGGGGACGGGTTGATTTTATTCTTGATGAGCAACAAGCGCCATATTTGATTGAGATAAATACCGTGCCGGGCCTGACCTCGCATTCCTTAGTGCCGATGGCAGCGACTGCGGCAGGTATGAGTTTTGATGAGTTGATTTTGGCGATTTTAAATGGCTAATTATGGCTAAATATCACCCTCGCCAGAATCAACGCAAGCGGCTAATCGGGCGATTTTTTATGCCGATGCTCAAGATTTTGGCGCTGATTTTAATGCTTGGACTGATTATTTTTGGGCTGTTAAAATCCAATCAGGCTGACTTTTTGAAAGTTGATATTCGTTGGGAAATTGATAAAAATT
>JAAOIF010000097.1 GCA_015163925.1 Candidatus Thioglobus sp. | reverse complement strand
CCGAGCTATTTTATCTTCATACGCCGGACCAATTCCATTGCCAGTTGTGCCGATTGCAGCCTTGCCACGGCGGGCTTCCCGAGCATTATCAAGGGCAATATGATAAGGCATAATCAAGGGGTAGATTTAACTAATTAAGGCTTGAGTATATTTTGCAAAATTTGGTAATAAATATCGGTTAAATCATCCAAATCTTGGGTGGAAACGCACTCATCCACTTGATGAATTGTGGCATTTAGCGGACCTAATTCTACCACTTGAGCTTGCAAAATCGGGGCAATAAAACGCCCATCTGAGGTGCCGCCGGCGGTGGATAATTCTGCCTGAATGCCTTTAACGCTTTGGATTGCCGCCGTGCAAGCCTCCACCAGCTCGCCCTTTGGAGTTAAAAATGGCTCGCCAGAATGCTGCCAGTCAATTTTGTAATCTAACTGATGTTTATCTAAAATCTCGCAAACTCGTTCCTGCAATGACTTCTGAGTGGATTGAGTGGAATAACGGAAATTAAAAACCATCTCCAGCGTGCCAGCAATTACATTGGTAACCCCAGCGCCACAGCGGATATTAGAGACTTGAAAATTAGTTTGAGGAAAATATTCATCGCCAGCGTCCCAAACCTCAGCCAGCAAATCGCTCAAAGCCGGACTCAGCAAGTGAATCGGATTGCTTGCCAGATGCGGATAAGCGATATGCCCCTGCTTGCCGATTAGGGTCAAAGTGCCATTCAGCGAGCCGCGCCGACCATTTTTAATAACATCGCCCAAAACCCTTGTGGAGGAAGGCTCGCCGACCAAGCAGTAATCCACATTTTGCTGCTTTTGCTGTAAATATTCACAAACTTTCAGGGTGCCATCAAGTGCCGGGCCTTCCTCATCAGCGGTAATTAAAAAGCCGATACTGCCGCTATGATTTGGAAAATCCGCCACAAAACGCTCAGTTGCCACCAGCATTGCCGCCAGCGAGCCTTTCATATCCGCAGCCCCCCTGCCATGCAGCATTCCGTCTTTTATTGTTGCTGAAAATGGGTCAAGTTGCCAAGCATTTTCCTCTCCCACAGGCACTACATCTGTGTGTCCGGCGAAGACAAAAACCGGCGAGCCAGAGCCTCTAATTGCCCAAAAATTATCCACTTCGCCAAATTTTAAAGCAGTAATACACAAACCAATTTCACCCAAACGCTCACTGATTAAACGCTGACAGCCCTTGTCCTGTGGGGTGATTGAGGCTTTTGAGATTAACTCTTGGGCTAATTTTATGGTGCTTTTCATCAGCCTATTTTAGCTCTAAATTGACAGTCGGATTGTCTTTCACACGCACCGCCGCACTGGTAATTTGGATGTCTCCAGCCTGCCGAAAAGCCGCGCCAGTACTGCTCAGGCGAGCCACAATCAGCACCTCGCCGGCTTGCGAAAGAGTATTATTTGGCAGTAAAGAATTACTATTATCCAAAATAATCTGCCCAGTAAAATCCTTCAGCCTAATTTTCACAATCGCAAGCGGCATCGGCCGTCCCACTGCGGCTTTAGCGTAAATCATCAGAAAATCCTGCGCTCTGCTGCTTAGAATTTCATCAGAAAAATCAACCATAACTTTAATAGAATTTCCGCCAGCAGCAAGGTGTTCAACCGTTTGAACGCTTTTATCGGTTTTATTGGTCAATTCAGACAACTCCGCCAGCACATCAAGCAAAATTTTATGCTCAATGCTGCCAGATTTCAGCCTCGCCAAAGCCTTACGCCAAAGCAATTCTGCCAATTTAAACTCTTGCTCTGAAACGGCATACAGCCCCGCCATATACAGCGCATCGGGAGCATCAGGTTCGAGCATTAAGGCTTGCTTTACCAACTCAATCGGGCGACCGTGAAAATCGTTATTATTTTTAATAGCAAGGCTTGAGGCGTATTCCACCAGCAATTTAGGATTTTTTGGACTGAGCTGATAGGCTTTTTCATAGGCGTTTAATGAGGCTTCCAACTGATTTAGCTCAAAATACTTCAGCCCTAAAATCTGCCAAGCGGCGGCGTTTTCTGGCTGTTCTGCTAAATAATTTTGCAACTTAACAGCACTTTCCTCCAAGCTCAACTGAGTGGTTTTAGTGGGAATTTTTACTGTGAATTTCGGCGTTAGTGCTTGATAAATTAGCAATGAAAAAACGCCGATAAATATCGCCAAAACTGCCGCCAACCAAATCGGCACTGGGCGATTTTCCCTTACTCTCACTTGCGATTGCGTCAATTCTTGAGCCAAAGTCTTAGCAATATCATCTTGCGCTTGCTGCCCTAAATCAGCATCAATTAAGCCAAGTTTTAAGTCATTTTGCAATTCTAATTTTTTCTGCCGGCCAAGTGCAATATTTGATTTTTGCAAATCAAAGCCGTAATCTTTTAGCGGATGGCGTAAAAACCAAGCCACCAAAGCGCCAGAGAGCAAAATCATAAATGCAAACCAAGCGTAAATCATAGCTCACTCGCGGAAATTTTGAGGCGATATCTGCGGTCAAAAGCGGCAAATAAAGCACCTAAAGTAATCAGCAGCCCGCCTAACCAAATCAGCCGAATCAGCGGCTTGTAATATAGGCGAATGCTCCAAGCCCCAGCGCCCAGCGGCTCGCCCAGCGCCACATACAAATCCCGATACAGGCTCGGGTCAATCGCCGCTTCGGTCATCGGCATACCGGTAGAATATTGGCGTTTTTCAGGGGTCAAAGTGGTGATTTTTTCATCGGCAAAAAACACCTCAATATTACCTTTAAAGCCTTGATAATTTTCAAATGAAAACCTCTCAACTCCATTAAAAACAAAGTTATAACCTTTGATAATTTTGGTTTCATTCAGGCTCATTTTAATATCTTTTTCAACGCCAAATTGCGTGGTAACAGTAGCTCCGAGCAGGAAAACAGCGATGCCGATATGCGCCAAAATCATTCCAATAAAGCCAAGATTTATGCCAGATTTTTGCCGCAGTCTTTGCCAAAATAGCCAGAGCGAATGGGTCAAAATCCAGATGAATAAAAACACCGCCAGCAGCACCCAAATGTTATCTGTCAAAAATAATGCGGCAATAAATAATAGCAAAATCAGCCCCCAAATTTTTCTCAGCAAAACGCCAATTCTCTTAGTGCTGTCTTGCTTCCAGCGGAGAAAAGGTGCGATTGCTAATGCCAGCGCCGCCGGAATCATAATCGGGATAAAAACTGCGTCAAAATAAGGCGAGCCGACCGAGATTTTGCCCAAGCCCAATGAGTCCAAAAGTAGTGGATAAAGTGTGCCTAAAAACACACTCAGCATAGCGGCGATGAGCAAAATATTATTGAGCAAAAGCCCGCTCTCACGCGACAATAAAGCAAATTTATTACTACTGCTCCAGCGCCCTGACCGCCAAGCATACAGCCCCAGCGAGCCGCCAATCACCAAGACTAAAAATATCAAAATAAACAAGCCTCGAGCCGGGTCGGAGGCGAAGGAATGCACAGATGTCAAAATGCCTGAACGCACTAAAAATGTGCCCAGCAGGCTCAGTGAAAATCCCGAAATCGCCAGCAGCACAGTCCAATGCTTAAAGGCGTTGCGTTTTTCACTCACACTCAGCGAATGCGCCAGCGCCGTTGCCACTAACCATGGCATAAATGAGGCATTTTCCACCGGGTCCCAAAACCACCAACCGCCCCAGCCCAACTCGTAATAAGCCCACCAGCTGCCCAGCGTAATTCCAAATGTCAAAAACGCCCACGCCACCAGCGTCCACGGCCGAGACCAGCGCAGCCAAGTGGAATCCAGCTGCCCCCGAATCAGCGAAGACAGCACAAAAGCAAACGGAATCGCCATCCCCACATAGCCCATATACAGCATCGGCGGGTGGATAATCAGCCCAAAATCTTGCAGCAACGGATTGAGTTCTCGCCCCTGAATCGGAATAATTTCCAAGCGCTCAAACGGGTTAGAAGTCAGCAGCAAAAATAGCAAAAATCCAATACTAATTAAGCCCAAAATAATCAAAATATGGTGCAAAACCTCACTCGGCAGGCGTTTAGAAAACACCGAAACAGCCACACTCCAGAGCGCCAAAATCAACGCCCAGAGCAGTAATGAGCCTTCGTGAGCGCCCCAGACGGCAGAGATTTTAAAAATACTCGGCAGCTGCGTATTTGAATTATTTGCAACATATTTCACCGAAAAATCATCAATAATAAAAGCATTCATCAAAATTGCAAACGCCACCAAAATCCAAAAAAACTGCATCCACAGCAGCGGTTTTGAGAGTTGTGCAAGGGCAAAATTCGCCCGCAGCAAGCCGACACTCGGCAACACAACTTGCAATATGGCAAAAACCAGCGCCAAAATTAGAGCAAAATGTCCGATTTCAGGCAGCATAATTTGAGTGGAAAAAGTCCATTATTTTATCCAATCCGCCAAAATCAATAATAATATTTGCCGCTTTTCTGACTGCTGGTTTAGCCCGAAATGCCACCGACAAACCAGCCACTTTCATCATCTCCAAATCATTCGCCCCATCGCCGGCGACCATTACCTGATTGGGCAAAAGGCTATTTTCTCGGCATAATTCCAACACAAAATCGGCTTTGGATTTAGCGTTAATAATATCGCCGATGAGCTTGCCGGTAAGCCGATTA
>JAAOIF010000096.1 GCA_015163925.1 Candidatus Thioglobus sp. | reverse complement strand
CCGAGCTGCTGCTGGTAATCATAACACCGGTAGCGGCTGCTAAACTCACGGTTGACGGGGCGCTGGCTGGCGGTCTTTCAAGCTTTCCGGCATCGTCTCTGTAAGAAACGACTACGGTAATTCGCTCGCCAACACTCACATTTGCATGGGTCAGGGCTAAGGTTGCATTAGTAGCGCCGCTGATATTTCTGCCATTTTTGCGCCATTGATAACTGAAAGTTCCGAGTCCGTCTGCATCAGTAATGGAGGTGATGTCAGCGGTTATGGTTTCGCCGATTACCGCATCGCCGCTGATACTCGGCCGGCCCTCTGGCGCATCATTTACTGGGGTGACGGTGATGGTAATTGTCGCCGGAGTGGAGGTTAAATTATCGTCAGCGGCGGTGAAGGCAAAAGCATCTGTGCCATTAAAATTAGCATTCGGAGTGTAAGTCCGTGAGCTGTCAGAGCCAGTGATAGAGCCATTTGTAGGCTGAGTGGCAATCGCATAAGTCAGCCGATTATCATCATTATCCACATCTTCGGCAGCCAGAGTAATCCGCACGCTGTCGTCCTCAGCCACAGTAACTGCTTGGGCTGTGGCGGCTGGAGCGTCATTTACCGGAGTTACTGTTAAGACAAATTGGGCAGCATTCACTCCGCCAGCGCTGTCTGTGGCAGTAATTACAATGGTGCTGCTGCTATCTTGGTTGAGTTTTGGAGTAATTGACAAAATGGCAGTGGTGGTGGTGCCGGTTTTTGCGCCCGGCGTGACGCTAACTGTGGCAAGGCTGGCATCAACGCTGATGGCACTAAATGTCAAGGCGGCGGAATTTGCATCAGTGGCGGAGAGGTTGATTACAAGCGCTGCGCTGTCCTCGGCAACCGTTCTGGCGGCTAAGGGAGTGATAACTGGCGCATCGTTGAGATTGGTCAATCTTGTTCCCAAAGCGGCGGCGGTGGTGTGAGTGCCTAAGGCGGCAATATTTTGGGCAATCGTAGCAATATTTAAGCCGGCAATTCCAGTATTCAAATCCGCTAAAGCCTTCGCCCCATCAGCACTATTGGTAAGATTTCCATCAGCAATTCCAGCCCTTAATTTGTCTCTTAAATCCCCTGAGGCATCAGCTCCGGTAACAGCAGAAATCCGCAACAATTCGGCATTATCGGCGCTGTTTTGGGTCAAATCTAATTCGGTCAAAACCGCCTCATTAGTAAGGCTAAATAATGATTTAATGGCAGTGTTTGCTTGGGTTTCGGCACTGGCAAATGAGGGGTTTTGGCGTAATAAAGTTTTAATTCGTTCGGCGGCTAAATCGGTAAAAACATTCACATTTACAGCCACTGATTGCCCGGAGGTAACTTTGGTAATTGCTGATAATTCTGCGGTTTTATTTGTTGAGCCGTCATTTTCATCCAAATATTCGCCGGACATTACAATTTCAGTGCCGCCGCTCCAGCCGATATTATTAAGTGCATAACTGCCGAGATTGTCAGTGGTGGTGGTGGATACAGAGCGACTTCTGCGAGTTCCATTTGGATTTAATTGATGGGCGACTACACTTATTCCCTCTCTAAAAGGCCCTTGAGAACCACGCCCCTCTGCTAATGCCGGTGCGTTTGAACCTCCGCCTTCGCCTTCGCCTCCGCCGCCACCGCCACAAGCAGCCAGCAATAAAGTCAAACAAACAGCAAACAGGATTTTAGATTGCATAATTTGCATAAATAATTTAGTTTTTAAAAGCCATATTTTACTGAATTACAGGCATAAATGTTTTGTTAATTTTCTACACAGGCAAGGCTTGTGTCAAGATTTGTCAATAATACTAATAAATCCAGCCGGACTGATTTTGCCCTTATCGCCAGTAATATAAAATCGGCGATTATCAATGGTGGTAAGGGATTGCTGGGTTTTTTGCCGGTCTTGGAGGTAGCCGCTCATCACCTGCACGCCGCTAATCAAAATCAGCCCCTCAGCGCCAAGCGGCAGTGGTTTCAGGGTGTCTGGGTCGGCAATTATAATTTTAGTGCCAGCCAGCGCTCGACCGACAGTGCCGATTTGATTGCCGAGTTGGAGTTTCCAAAATTGAGGAATTAGTTGGTCTGGCACATTACAACTGGCGCCGGGAGAGGTTTCTGTGACGCCATAACCTGCAAAAATATCAAGCCCAAATTTCTGCTTAAACATCTCTCGCACCTCAGCTGGCAACTTTTCCGCACCGGCAATAACTTTATTTAGCGTGGAAAACATCAGCGGCTGGCATTTTTTGTTTTCGGCATACAGGCGCAAAAATGTTGCTGTGGCAAGCAAAATCGTGCCTTGATGCTTTGCCACTAATTTGCCAATTCCGAAAGCATCGGCAGGGTCGGGGTAAATCACGGAAATGCCCTCCAGCTGCGGCATCAGCGTGCAAACCGTCAGTCCAAATGAGTGGAAAATCGGCAAACTTCCGATGAGCACATCAGCGTCAGTAGGATTCAGCATTTGCTTGATTTGCTTGATATTTCCGATGATATTTTTATGACTTAGCAAAATTCCATTAGGGCTTTTATCGCCGCTGCTAAAGGAAATAACGGCAGTATCGTTAATATTTTGCTTGCAAATAAACAGTAATTTCAGCAGCCACAGCGGATACAATTTAGCCCTTAGAAAATAGCTAAATGTCCTGATTTTATTGGCAAAAGGGCGGATATCTTCCAAGTAAATAATATTCTTAGAACTCAGCAGATGACTTATCTCAAAGCCTTTATCCATAAGCTTTTGCACAAATTTCCTTGAGCTGATAATAGTGCTAATATCCGCCTTTTCAAGTGCTATATTTAGTGCTAAATTATCAGTATAATTGAGATTTATCACCACTTTTCCAAGAGTAAATAACGCCATATTTGCCATAGCGCCAGTGACCGAAGAGGGCAAAATAAGCCCGATGTGGCGCTGATTTTTAAGGTTTTTGCCAAGCCAAATTCTCATCATCAACACTTCGCTTAAAAACTTACTATTGCTTAAATTTGCCCCGGTGGAATCGGCGATGAAAAAACCCTTCTCAAACTTGATACGCCTCAGCCAAGTATGGCTAATGGACTTGTAATTACTGATATTTTGCTCCCAAGTGTCCAAGCTCAAATCCAGCACTTTAGCCTCCAATTCTTGAGTTTTAGTGGCAGAATTTAGCGCTTTGCCAAAACGCACGCTGATTTTTCCGGCTTCATTTTGGACTTTATTTGCCGCCAAAGAAAAACGACTTTCCCACAAACCATGCAAATAAAAAGGCACAATTACGGTGTTTTTTGTATTAGCAATAGCAAGCTCATAGCCCTTTAGAAATGGGTTAATTTGACCATTTCTACTCAGGCAGCCCTCCGGAAATAGGACGACAGTATGCCCGTCATTTAGGGCTTGAGAAACTTGCAATAAGGCATTTTTGCTGCTAACTTTGGAAATCGGAATTACTTTGAAAAGGTCTAAAAACCATTTCCAATACCATTTTTTGTAAATATTTTTCTCCATTACAAAGCGAATTTGCTTCGGGTAAGAGATTTGTAATATCGCCCAATCCAAGTAGGAAATGTGGTTTCCAAGCAGCAAAACGCCTTTGTCATTCGGAATATTTTCCAATCCATCAACTTCAACTCTATATTTAAAAGAAAGCACAAATTTGACAAAATAACGAGCTAAGGATTGCGGTAATTTATACAAGGTAAAAACAGCGCCAAATGCTGCAACCACGGCGGCTATATGCAAAACATAGCCGCTGTCAAAACCCAGATACCAAGCAAAGGGCCATTTGTCGCCGGCGCAACAGTTACCGCTTATGTTTTAACGAATGGCATTAGAAATACTGCCACAGCCGCTACCACAGCCACAACCACTGTAACAACCGGCAATCTCGGCGCTTTTGAATTTGCAAATCTTGACAGCGGAATTACTGAATTAGAAATTACTGGCAATTATTTGAATGAAAACGACAACAGCACTGCCACAGTCGGCACTTTAACTTCCATTATCAATATAAATGGCGATTTTTCTAACAATATTAATATTTTCACCGACCTTGAAGCCCGCCGGATTAAAGCCTTGATGGCAGCTAATTCTATGGACTTTGTCGCCGCTAAATCCGCTGCCACCGCCGCTGTTGCTAATTTATTTAATCTGTCTGCTGATGATGTTAATTTAAGTGCGCTGGATTTAACCGATGGCACCAATGAGGATAACCTAATATTATTGCGCGCCTCAGCCGCTGTTGCCAACACTCCAGATATTTTGGCTAATTTACAAACCGCCGCCGCTGATATGCAAAATA
This sequence comes from Candidatus Thioglobus sp., assembly GCA_015163925.1. Taxonomy (GTDB): domain Bacteria; phylum Pseudomonadota; class Gammaproteobacteria; order PS1; family Pseudothioglobaceae; genus JAAOIF01. The sequence continues at coordinate 418 of JAAOIF010000096.1, read as the reverse complement.
ACAATTTGAATGAAAATACCGCCGGAGCGCAAGCATTAGAGGATTTGAATAGCGAATATGGCACTTTGAATTTTGACCAAATTGCTGCAAATATTACCGGCTTAGGCACCAGCACTGCCATTGCCGCCACAGCATTAGCCGCCCTCAACCAAGCGCCAACTCTCACTATCACCACTTCTACCCGTAGGATTGATGAAGATTCTGGTCTTATTCCAATTGATATAGAGTTTGGAAATGATGGTAATCCTCCAAGCACTGATGAAAATGATATAACTCTGCTTGCTGATAGTAATTTTAGTGTTGTTAGCACTAACCCCAATCGCCACTGTGACTAAGGCAAAACCAATTACAATTTCGTAAGAAACCAGCAGCGAAGCACTCCGCAGCGCCCCTAATAATGGATATTTAGAATTTGAAG
>JAAOIF010000095.1 GCA_015163925.1 Candidatus Thioglobus sp. | reverse complement strand
TTGCCATTGATGAGGCTCATTGCGTGAGTGAATGGGGGCCCAAATCCAACATATGGGTATGACCTATCTGGGTGGGCATTCGACCCATAATAGCAGGGCGCTCAATGCCCTTAATAGTCTTTAGCACAAAGCGCGAAATCGCCACTAAAGCACCAGTATTGCCGGCGCTGACACAGGCATCTACGGTCTGATTTTTGACCAAATCAATCGCCACACGCATAGATGAATCCTTCTTTTTACGCAAAACTATTGCCGGAGATTCGTCCATAGCAATGGTTTGGGAGGCATTAGTAATTTCAAATCTGGTTGATAATGTCCGGCTTTTAGGGTGTTTGGCAAGCTGGGCTTGGATTTGCGCCTCATCACCGACAAAATACAAATGCAAATCCTTAAATGCCAGCAAGGCATCAAGTCCGGCTGTAATCGTGCTGGGAATACCAAAATCCCCGCCCGAAGCATCAATAGATACTTTGATTACCATTACTGTTTTTTGCTGTGAAAAATGCTTGCAGCTCTAAGTTTGAGCTTCCTCGGCTTCCTCAACTTCATCAATTTCTTGAGTTTTAGCTGTGATTTTTTTGCCACGATAGTAGCCGTCAGCGGTGATGTGATGGCGTAAATGAGTTTCGCCAGTTTCTTGGTCCTCGGCTAAAGTCGGGGCGGACAGGGCATTGTGAGAACGCCGCATACCTCTTTTTGAAGGGGTTTTTCTACTTTTTTGAACAGCCATTTTTTACTCCGTGTGGTTTAATTTTTTAATTTTTTTAGTATTGCAAAAGGGTTTTCAGGTTTTTCCAAAGCCACTTTTGGGTTTTTATATGAGCCGCATTTATGTTGATGCAAAGGTATCATCGGCACACAAATTAGTATCTCATCGGTTAAAAATTCAATAGTTGAAAACTCTTCATCAGCGTTTAAAATCGTCTCAAAACTATCATCTAAATTTTCGCCTTGCTGCTCATTTTGCAGAAATGCTAAGTTGAAATCAGGCTCTAAATGAACCATAACCCCGTCCAAACAGCGCTGACAAATTAGGCTCAAATCCAACTTTATCTGGCCTTTTATGCAAGGAATTTTCTTATTCTCCAAGCCAAAATTTAATTCAACTTCAACCAATCCATTGCTATTACTGGCTAAATCGCTAATTCTCGGAAAATCGCTCACCTGATATTTTTGTGAAAAAACCAAGCCCTTATTAGCAAATTTAAACAGTTGAATTTGCGCCGGAATTCCCTGTTTCATTAAATATCATCAATCGTAAAAACTTGGTTATTTTACCAAAAAAATAAACTTTTAGGACTAATTTTCAGCTAAGTTTTATGCCTCTAAAAACTTAAATCTGCCGCTGTCGATTTGCTTCAAACAGGCTGATTCCAGTGGCAACGGAGACATTTAGGCTGGCAACATTTCCAAGCATTGGAATAGTAATTAATTCATCGCACATAACTTTTGTCAAACGCCTCAAGCCGCCGCCCTCAGCGCCCATAACTACGGCGATAACGCCTGTGAGGTCGGTGCTGTAAATGGATTTTTCGCTTGCAGCATCTAAGCCGACAACCCAAATATTTTGCTCTTTTAGGGCTTTAATTGTGCGTGAGAGATTGCTGACGGCGAATATTTTTAGCTGATTTAACGCCCCGGCGGCGGCTTTATAGACCAAATCATTCACCGGCGCCGAGCCGTTTTTGTTGATAATTACGCAATCAACCCCGGCGGCATTTGCACTTCTCAGGCAAGCGCCGAGATTTCTGGGGTCTTGAATGGAATCCAAAATTAGTATTAAATTTAGCCTCTGAGATTTGGAAATATACTCCATCAGCCCGTCCTGATTGGGCAGGGCGGCTGGCAAAATTTCAATTACAATTCCCTGATGAGACTGATTTTGGGTGATTTTGTCTAATTGCTGCTTATCACATTTTTGCGTGTGAATCCCCATCTGATGCAGCCCAGCGCTGATTTCTCCAAGCCGTTTATCATTTCTATTTTGCAATGTAAAAGCATTCAAAATCTGCTGAGGATTTGTCTCTAATTGCGCTTGAACGGCGTGAAATCCAAAAATAATAATTGATTTGGACATAATAAAATTAGGCTTAAATGGTTGATTTTAAAGGGTTTTAAAGGGTTTTAGAGGATTTTAAAGTTTATGCTGAAAAATTTCTATATAAGCGTTTTTTCTTAATTTTTTGAGCCAATCTTGAAAATAAATATCTTCTTTTGAGCTAATAAGTTGCGATTTAATATTAGCAAATTGGCTGCTGGAATCGTTACGCTGCTGGGTTATTTTGATAATTCTCCAGCCTTTTTTAGTGGCAAAAGGCTTGGAAATTTGACCAAGTTTCAGCCTTGCTAATTGCTGCTTAATCAGCTCTGGAAATTTTGCCGGATTGAGCCAGTCGGACTCGCCGCCATTTGCATAAGATGGGTCTTCAGAGTGCAATTTTGCCAAGCTGGAAAACTCAATTCCGCCGTTAATTTGCTTGGTTAATTTGGTTAAAAACTGCTTGATAAGTGTTTCTTTATATTGCTTTGAATGGTTTTTGGAGGTTTGTTTTGTCGTGCTAACTAAGATTTGCGCAATTTTTATTTGCTTGCCGAAATTGGCATCTTTTGCACGATTTTTGGCAATGGCTGTGTCAATTTCCGCCTGAGAGAGCTTAACCGTAACATCTTGCAAAACAAAGCTTTTCAGCCCTCTGAGCGCAAGATTTTGGCTAACATTTTCAACAATAATATCAAAATCAGCAGAAGCCTGAAGCTGCTTTGGCGTGAGTTTATTTTGGGCAGCAATCCTATTTAACATCAGCTGAATTGACTGTGGCTTGGGGGTTAAGCCGATTTTTTTTATGTGTTTTAGCTGTAAAACTAAATCAATTTTTTGATTCAGCAGAGCTAATTTTTGGGCTTTTGTAGCCGTAGGAGTAAGGGTTTGGGCGATTGCATCAGAAGTAATTACCTCTTCATCAACAATTGCAAGCATACTATTTGCCAGCGAAAAACTACTAAATAAAAGACTAAAAGCCAGTGTTAAAAGTTTCAGGCTGGGTGAAAATTGCAACTTTAAAAAGGCATTATTTTTAGTCATCAAGATTGGCTAAATAGTTTGGTATGCTTGCCTCTAAGCGTCTGGCGAGGTCTGGAGAAGTTGAGCCTAAGCCTTTGAAAACTAATTCAATACTGGTTGTGCGGTCAAAATTATCAGAGTCAATATGCTCTTTGAAATGGGCTAAACGCAAAGCCCAGCAGCAGGATTCATAGGCGATTCCGGTGGTTTCTTTGTTGGTAATGGAGTCGTTAATAGAGCGATTTACGCCGCCAAAAATATGGATGTTTTGGGTGATTGGATAAGCCCCATAAGCCTCGGCTGATTCAATTCCGTCATCGTCGTGATAAGCCAGAGTTAAGAATTTGCGTGGGCTCAGATTATAAGTAATGGCGCTGTCTTGCTCGCTGAGTTCGCCGTTTTCTGGGTTAAATTGCAAGGCGTTATTGAAAGTGAAATTGCCTAATTCAAAATCCAGCGTGGTGGCAATATCTGAGTATTTTCTCTGTTCAACCAAAAATCCATCAAAATCTAACTGCTGAGAGTCAAGAAAAAAGGTTTGGGCTGCTTTGAAACTCAGGTAAGTGTCGCCGCTGTCGGCATCAATAAATTCTGATTCTAAGCCGAAAGTGAAGTCGTTGGCGTTGCTGATTCTGTCAAGTCCGGTGAATTTTTGACCAGAAAACAAGCCTTCGTAAGTGTCAATTTTTGCGACTGAATCAAAGCTCGGCAGCCCGCTTTGGTCTAATTTAGGGGTGTAGCGATAGGCTAATCTGGGGGTCAGAGTTTGCACTAAATTAGTCTCAAAGAGTGAAATTTCTCTTTCTAAAAACAGTTTGGAATCAATGTTAAAAGTGCCGATTGTGCGGTTTTTGTCTGCGGTATTATCCAAGCTATAGTTGGCGTGAGAGAGATTTAGGCTTGGCGAAATTGAATAGCCTTTGGTTGAAATTTTGCGTTTAAAATTGGCTTGCAAGTGCGTCCGAATGCCTGTGGTTTGGGTGCCGGCGTGTTTAAAATTGGAACTCACCAGAGATAATTCAGTGCTGCGGCCGCCCAAGCCTTTGACGCTTTTGGAGATTAATAATTCCGGCGCACGGGTGTATGCCGCCACGCCTCTGTTGATAAGTTGCTCGGATTCGGCAAATACAGCCAGAGTTAGGTTTTCATCGTCTTTATAAGTAATATCAATTTCTGAACGCAGCGAGGATTCGGAGGTATTTTTATGGGCAATATCTTCAAAATAATCCTCATCTGAGGCCCGATTAACTTTAAGCCCGAGGTCAATTTCGGCGTTAATTGAGAGGTCTAATTTGGAGTCAATCAGCCAGCGTTTATTTTTAGTAATATCGTCTTCCTCCAAATATTCTCCGGCAATTTCAAAGCGGCCACCTTGCCACAAATCACTCTGGGAAATTAATTGCCGATAAAGCACTTCAGCAACGCTGCCACGAGTGGATAAGTGATTGATAGTTAATAATAAATCACGGTCTGGAGCGATGTTAAAATAGTATGGAATCCTAACCCGATAGCCGTTTTTGCCGTCTGCTTTCTCATTATAAGTACCAAAACTTGGCGATAAAAAACCAGACTCCCGTCCCTCTAAAACCCACTCATAGCGTGGCGAGTAGAAGACCGGCATACCAAAAATCTCCAAAGTAACATTTTCAGCCACGCCGCGGTTAGTGCCGGTGTTAAGGTTGATGTTATCGGCTTTTAGCTGCCAATCGTTACTGCCTAATGGGCAAACGCTATAAGTGGCATTTT
>JAAOIF010000094.1 GCA_015163925.1 Candidatus Thioglobus sp. | reverse complement strand
TCCGGACTGGTCGGCTTCATAGCTTTATATGGATGACAAAGATATACAAAAAGAGTCTTTAAAGCACCAAACTATTCGCCTGTCTGTCGTGGCGGATTGTCCATATTACAATACATCCGTTATTATTACCAAAGATTATGCGGTTTCCACTGACATTGTGGATGAAAATCATCACTTTAACACAGGCAATTCATTATCTATTTCCTCGTAATCTAATAAATAAAATGAAATACGCCATTATTTTTCCCGGTCAAGGCTCGCAATCGTTAGGAATGCTGGCGGATTTAGCAAGTAATTTTCCGCTTGTTCGCCAGACTTTTGCTGAGGCGAGTGAGGCGCTGGGGCTTGACCTATGGGCGCTGACGCAAGAAAATCAAGCGGCACTTAACCAAACTCAAAACACTCAGCCGGCGATGTTAGCAGCCGGTTTTGCGACCTTCCAAGTGTTAAATTCTGAGGCAAATTTAGCGCCAGTTTGTATGGCTGGGCACTCTTTGGGCGAATACACAGCACTGGTGGCAGCCGGTGTTTTGCGGTTTGCTGACGGCATTAAATTGGTGCGGCGGCGGGCGGAATTGATGCAATCTGCCGTGCCTGAGGGCGAGGGGGCGATGGCGGCGATTTTGGGCTTGGAGGACGAAAAAGTCATTCAAATTTGCAATGAATTTAGTAATAAAAATAGCGGCGCTGGCGTGGTTGAGGCGGTAAATTTTAATGCGCTGGGGCAAGTGGTAATTGCCGGAAATCAGGCGGCTGTGAATGCTACTTGCGATTTGATGAAAGCCGCCGGAGCCAAGCGTGCCGTGGTTTTGCCGGTGAGCGTGCCATCGCATTGTGCGCTGATGAGAGATGCCGCAAAAGTGTTTTCGTCAGCGGTAAATGCGGTTGAATTTAGCCATGGAAATGAGGCAGTTTTGCATAATGTTGATGCCGCCACAGCCCTTGATACCACTGAGATTAAAGCCAAATTAGTGAAGCAATTATATAGCCCAGTTTTATGGACAAAAACCGTGCAAAATATGCAAGATTTGGGCGTGGAAATGTTGATTGAATCTGGTCCGGGCAAGGTGCTAACGGGGCTGACGAGACGGATTGATAAGGCCTTAAACGCCCATGCGGCGCTGGATTTGGCGAGTGTGAAAACTATTTTAGAGGGGATAAAAAATGAATGATTTGGACGGAAAAATTACATTAGTAACAGGGGCCAGCCGCGGCATCGGGCAAGCGATTGCCTTATCTTTGGGCGGCGCTGGAGCGACAATTATCGGCACAGCCACAAGTGATAAAGGTGCTAACGCAATCACTGATACCTTTAAAAACAAAGGGATTGCTGGCATCGGCTTGGAGCTAAATGTATGCGATGACGAGCAAATTTCAGCAGTTATGAAGAGCATCGCCGACACTTATGGCACGGTTGATATTTTAATCAACAACGCCGGAATCACCCGTGACAACTTGCTTTTACGCATGGGACAGGACGAATGGGACGACATCATCAGCACCAATTTGAGCTCGGTTTATAAAATGTCAAAAGCGGTTTTGCGCGGAATGATGAAGAAAAAATCAGGCAGAATTATCTCCATTGCCTCAGTGGTCGGGGCGATGGGAAATGCCGGTCAGACCAATTATGCAGCCGCCAAAGCGGGAATTATGGGCTTCACAAAATCACTCGCCAGAGAGGTCGGCTCGCGCGGAATCACCGTCAATAGCGTGGCGCCGGGATTTATCCAAACCGCCATGACCGATGCCTTGCCAGAAGCACAAAAAGCCGCACTCGCCGCGCAAATCCCCTTAGGAAAATTAGGCACAGTTGATGACATCGCCGCCGCTGTGTTGTTTTTGGCTGGCGCTGGCGGGGCATATATCACCGCCCAGACGCTTCATATCAACGGCGGCATGTACACCGTTTAGCGGCGTCTTTTTCCTTTTTACTGTGTTAAAAGACAAAAATTATTCAGTCATATAGGATTTCTATATTCCGTTCATAATTTTTGACTTTTGCCTTGTACAAAGAAAAAATACTTGCTAAAACCTAATTAAAATCTTGCATTATGATAACTAAATTATGAGCAAAAACCATCAATATTTTATGCGTTCAGCCATTGAACAGGCAGTGCTGGCGGAGGAAATGGGCGAAGTGCCGGTCGGTGCGGTGCTGGTGCAAAATGACAAAATAATCGCCAAAGCACACAACCAACCCATCAGCCAAAACGACCCCAGCGCCCACGCAGAAATCCAATTACTCCGCCAAGCCGGACAAAAACTCGGCAACTACCGCCTGCCAAATTCCACACTATATGTCACCTTAGAGCCATGCACGATGTGCTTTGGAGCGATGATTCACGCCAGAATTTCACGAATTATATTTGGCGCAACCGATGAAAAAACCGGCGCTTGCGGCTCTTGCCAAAACCTTGCAACCAGCCCCTGCTTCAACCACTTAATCAAAATCACCGGCGGAATTTTAGCCCCCGAATGCAAGGAATTATTACAGCAATTTTTCCAAAATCGTAGGAAATAGCAAAAAGCAATTATTAATGGTTAATTATTAATTATTAATGAAAAGCCAGAGCAAGAGCAAGAGCCAGAGCAAAAGCAAAAGCAAAAGCAAAAGCAAGAGCCAGAAACCAGCCACACTGTCATTCTGAACTTGATTCAGAATCTCATCTTGTAAAAAATACCGTGCCTGCCGGATGAGACCCTGAATCAAGTTCAGGGTGACAGTTTTCGTTCAGGGTGACAGTTTTTGTTCAGAGAGACAGATTTTCAAGCATTAACCATTGCTGTATTGATGCCTAAGGTTTTGAATAATGCTTGGTCGGTGCTGGCGGCGGGATTTTGAGTTGTTAGTAATTGTTCGCCGTAGAAAATTGAATTAGCGCCGGCGAAAAAGCACAAGGCCTGCATTGCCTCGCCCATTTCGGTGCGACCGGCGGAGAGGCGGACTACGGATTTTGGCATTAGAATCCTTGCCACAGCAATGGTTCTAACAAATTCACTCTCACTCGGCGGCGGCACATTTGCCAGCGGCGTGCCGGCAATCGGAACTAAAAGATTCAGCGGCACACTCTGTGGCTGCGGCTGCAAATTAGCCAAAGATTGTAGCATTGAGGCACGGTCAGTTTGGTCCTCGCCCAAGCCTAAAATACCGCCGCTGCAGACATTAATACCAGCATTTTGCACCGCTTCCAAAGTATCCAAACGGTCCTCAAAAGTGCGAGTGGTAATCACATTTGGGTAATTTTCCTTTGAAGTATCAAGATTATGATTGTAATAATCCAGCCCGGCGGCCTTTAGATTAGCGGCTTGCAGCGGAGTTAGCATTCCTAAAGTTACGCAAGTTTCCATGCCCAGCGCCTTGACTTTTTTAATCATCGGAATGACTTTATCAAGGCTTTTATCAGTCGGATTACGCCACGCCGCACCCATACAAAAACGCGTAGCACCCTGCTTTTGAGCGATTTTGGCTTGCGCTAACACGGTATCAATTTCCATCAATTTTTCACGCTCAAGCCCGGTATCATATTTTGAACTTTGAGAGCAATATGAGCAATCCTCCGGGCAAGCGCCGGTTTTAATGTTCAAAAGTGAGCTGACTTGCACCTGATTTGGGTCAAAATTATCTCGGTGAATTGTGTGAGCTTGGAATAATAAATCGTTAAAAGGCAATGAAAATAAGGCTTTCACCTGTGCTAATTGCCAATCGTGTTTGAGTGTTGTTGCCATATTTTGTTGTAAAAAAACCGCACAAATGCACGGTTTTATATTGACTAAAAATAATCTATACGCTGTAATACATATCAAATTCAACCGGATGTGGCGCCGAGCGAACCGCCGTTACCTCTTGGGTTTTAATCTCAATGTATGAGTCAATTGTGGGATTGGTGAAAACATTGCCGGCAAGCAAAAAATCACGGTCGGCGTCTAAGGCTTCTAAGGCTTCTTGCAGGGAGCCGCAAACCTTGGGGATTTTGAATTTTTCTGCCTCGCTTAATTCATATAAATCCTCAGTTGCCGCACTTCCGGGGTCAATTTTATTGATAATCCCGTCAATTCCAGCCATTAACATCGCCGCAAAAGCCAGATATGGATTGGCTGTTGAGTCCGGAAAACGCACCTCAATCCGCCGTCCCTTATGATTTGCTACGAATGGAATACGAATTGCCGCCGAGCGATTTTTAGCCGAATATGCCAACATTTCTGGCGCTTCAAAACCCGGAACTAAACGCTTATATGAATTGGTTGAAGCGTTAGTAAAAGCGTTCAAAGCCCTTGCATGCTTGATAATTCCGCCAATATAATAAAGTGCGGTTTGTGACAAATCGCCATATTTATTACCATCAAATAAATTTTTCCCATCTTTGAAAATTGACTGATGCACATGCATTCCATTGCCGTTATCAATCGCAATCGGCTTAGGCATAAAAGTAGCGGTTTTGCCGTAAATATGAGCCACATTATGCACACAATATTTGAGGATTTGCGTTTCATCAGCTTTTTTCACTAAAGTATTAAACAAAGCGCCGATTTCACATTGCCCGGCGGTGCCGACTTCGTGGTGATGAACCTCAGTAGTAACGCCCATTTCCTCAATCGCCAAGCACATTTCAGCGCGCAATCCGTTGAGTGAATCAACTGGTGGAACTGGAAAATATCCGCCTTTCACCTGAGGTCTGTGGCCTTTGTTTCCGCCTTCAAAATCCGAGCCAGATTCCCACGCCGCTTCCTCTGAATTGATTTCATAAAATGCCTTGCCCATGCCGTGTCCGCTGTCCCATTTAACACTGTGCTTTGGTGGTTGATGAGGAAATTTTAGCAA
>JAAOIF010000093.1 GCA_015163925.1 Candidatus Thioglobus sp. | reverse complement strand
TGGAAAATTTGGTTGTGGCTGACGATGGGATTTTGAATTATGTATAAATTAGTATATTTATCTTGCCCGGTGTAACGGTCAATCGGCTGGGAAATTTGGCTCAAATGCTTTAACATTTTCTAAATTAAGGCTTCCACTTTTGCTGCAATTTCAGCCAAATCCAGCCCAGTTTTATCCTGCAACATTTGCGATTCATAGTCATTCACGGCGATATAAGTGGCTTGGCGGATAAATTCAAGCAGCTCCGCGCCGGCAAACATTCCCATGCCCTGACCGGGGTCAAATATAAATGGCACGGCGGCATCGAAAAATTGCTGGGCGTGTTCAAGCATGCCCTCACGCCCATCGGGGCTGACAATTCCAATATCCACCGCACCGGCGTCACTGACTTTATTTTGCTGCGAATAACTCATCGCCCCGGGGTGAAATGCGGTGATTTGATTGTCGTCCAAATCGGTGGTAATAAACGCCTGACCGGTGTAAGTGCCTTTGACGACCTTGATATAATCGGTGCTGATGCGGCAGTTTTTCAGCCAGTTGAGATACGGCTCAAAATCCTCGCCGACCGTTGCCATCGGCGCAAAATCCGCCCCCAATAAATTCAAATTATAAGCAATATTGCCCGCACAACCGCCAAATTCCTTGCGCATACTCGGCACTAAAAACGAGACATTGAGGATATGAACCTTATCCGGCAGAATGTGATTTTTGAAGCGGTCGTGAAAAACCATAACGCTATCAAAAGCATACGAGCCGCAAATCAGCGCTGTTTTTTTCATTTTATTTTTCCCTGTTTTGTTTAAATTTTATTATTATTTTACCGTCCTAATTCTGCAAAAAATTGCATACTTTCCTCTACGGGCAAGGCTCGTGTCACATAATTACCGCAACTCTTTTGGCAATGGAAAATGCACATTTTCCTCCGCCCCGTCAATTTCAACCACCTCACTTGCGCCGAGTTCGCCTAAATAATTTATCACATCTTGCACCAAAACCTCCGGCGCTGAAGCCCCAGCAGTCACGCCAATCGTCTCAACGCCAGCCAGCCAATCAGGGGAAATCTCATCAGCAGCATCAATCAAATAAGCATTTTTATTCATTTTAATAGCAATTTCACGCAGCCGGTTTGAGTTGCTGGAATTGCAAGAACCCAGCACCAGCAACACATCGGCGGCACTCATCAGAGCCTTCACCGCATCTTGGCGATTTTGAGTAGCATAGCAAATATCAGCTTTTTGCGGGGCGCGAATGTTAGGAAATTTCTGCTTTAACGCCGCCACAATTTGCCCAGTGTCATCCACCGAAAGCGTGGTTTGCGTGGTGTAGGAAGGCAAAGTTGCGCCCAAATCCAAATCCAAATTTGCCACATCCGCCACCGTTTCCACCAGCGCCACCGTTTGCCCAGCCGCCGATTGCCCAAGCGTGCCCTCCACTTCCGGATGCCCAGAATGCCCAATCAAAATAACCTGATGATTTTGCGCTTGCTTCCGCGCCACTTCCTTATGCACCTTGGTCACCAGCGGACAAGTCGCATCATAAATATGCGCCCCGATTGCTTGCGCCTGCTCCCGCACTAATTGTGAGACCCCGTGAGCGCTAAAAATCACCACCTCGCCGGACGGCACTTGAGCAATTTCATCAACAAAAATCGCCCCTTTAGCCTTCAAGCCATCAACCACAAATTTATTATGCACCACTTCATGGCGGACATAAACCGGCGCTCCGTGTTGCAAAATCGCACGCTCAACAATCTCAATTGCCCTATCAACGCCGGCGCAAAATCCGCGTGGATTTGCTAATAATATTTTCATAATTTTTGCAACACTTGCACCTGAAATGAGACATCACAGCCTGCCAGCGGGTGGTTGAAATCAACGGTAATATTATCGCCTTTAATTTTCTCCACAGACCCAGCGTAAGCCTCGCCAGACGGGGTTTTAAACTCAATCACAGAATATTTTTTAAGGGGCATATCAGGCGGAAAATCAGCGCGTTTTAACACTTGAAAAGCTGACTTTTCAACACTTCCAAATGCCTCATCAGCGCTGAGTAAAAAAGTTTGCAATTTGTCAATTTCAGCCGCCTCAACGCAAGCCTCCAAGCACCGGTCCAGCTGCCCATCGCCAATTTCAAACTCCAATGGCTGCTGCCAACATTCATCAACCAAAGCGCCATTTGCATGCAACAATTTATACAGAATTTTGTATTTAGTCGCCGGCATTTTTAGCAATTTCGCCAGCGCCAGAATGCAGTGCGGCGAGTAATTTATGCACGGTTTCACGCATTTTGTGGCGATGGCAAATCATATCAATTGCGCCTTTTTCAAGCAAAAATTCACTGCGCTGAAAGCCCTCCGGCAAGGTCTCATGCACCGTTTGCTCAACCACTCTGGGGCCGGCAAAACCAATCAGGGCGTTGGGTTCAGCAATATTAATGTCGCCGAGCATGGCAAAACTGGCAGAAACTCCGCCCATAGTCGGGTCGGTCAAAATTGAGATAAAAGGGATTTTTTTATCGCTTAATAATTTCAGCATTAACGCCGTTTTTGACATTTGCATCAAGGAGAATAATCCCTCTTGCATCCGCGCCCCGCCTGAGGCAGAGAAGCAAATCAGCGGCAAATTTTCATCAATACTGAGGCGTGCGGCACGGGCAAATTTTTCGCCCACCACCGAGCCCATCGAGCCGCCCATAAACTTAAATTCAAACGCCGCTACCACCACTTCCATATTATTCAGCCGACCTTTTTTGACCACTAAAGCATCTTTTTCGCCAGTGTTTTTTTGGGCTTGCAAATAGCGTTCTTTGTATTTTTTTTGGTCCTTGAATTTCAGCGGGTCAGTCGCCTCTAAATTAGCGTCAATTTCACTTTGCCCATCAGCATCCAAAAAACTCTCAAGCCGCAACCGAGCCGAAATTCGCATATGATAATCGCACTTTGGGCAAACATAATCAAGGCTTTTGAGCTCTTCGGAATACAGCGTGGCCTCACATTTCTGACACTTGCTCCACAGCCCCTCGGGGATATTTTTCTTCGCGCCGCTGGTAATAGACGGCAGGATTTTTTGCAGCCAACTCATTTTATTGCCTCCGAAATTTCTGCCGCTAACGCCCCAACAGTTGCCAACATTTTAGTCTTATCAAGCAAATATTTTTCCACAATTATTACTAACGCCGAGCCGACAATCACCGCATCGGCATACTCTGAAACCCGCTTGGCACTTGCCGAATCCTGAATTCCAAAGCCAACTCCGACCGGCAAATCTATGTGCTGATGAATACATTTTAAATTTCTTTTGACCAAATCCACATCCAAATTTGCCGCTCCGGTGACCCCTTTTAGCGCCACAAAATACACAAAACCTGAGGCAATTTTGGACAGCAAAGCAATCCGATTATCGGTTGTGGTCGGGGCGATTAGGAAAATAAAATCAATGCTAACGGCATCCAAATTTTGCTTCAAATCCTCCGATTCCTCCGGCGGCATATCCACTACTAAAACGCCATCAACCCCACTGCTACTGGCTTTGTCGGCAAATTTCTGATAGCCAAATACCTCAATCGGATTTAGATATCCCATCAGCAGCACCGGAGTTTTATCATCATTTTGGCGAAATTTCTGCACCAATTCCAACACAGTCGCCAAGCTCACGCCAGCCTCAACTGCCCGCTGATGCGCCCGAGAAATCACCGGCCCATCAGCCATCGGGTCAGAAAACGCCACGCCAAGCTCAAGAATATCAGCGCCGTTTTCAACCAAAGTTTGCATCAGCAAAAGCGTATTTTCCAGCCCGCCATCGCCCGCCATAATAAACGGAATAAACGCCTTAGTTTGCGTTTTTTTCAGTTGCTCAAAAGTGGTTTTTATTCTGGACATAATCTTGTGTCAAATTTTGATAATTTATCACATATTTCATTGGTTTTACAAATTACAAATGGCTCTTCTCTTAAGTTGTTTGGCAAATATTTATCCAATATAACACTTTCTATATCATTATCAACCACCAAATAATTTATTGTTGGTATTAGGTCTGGATTTATTTCAGATTGAATTATGCTCAAAGATTTTTGAAATTTCTTTGCAATATTTGTCAATACCTTGTTTCGTATATCTTTTTTAGTTTTGCCTTGCCGTAATAAGTTTTGTATTTTCAACTTTATACGCTTCAGTTCAATCATAATCAAGCCATCTTCAATCACTTCAAAATAATCCACCCTACAACTATTTGCATAATTTGCTGTCAAACTTTCAACAAAACCATCGCTGTCATCAAATTTAATCGCCTTACAGTCTGCTTGTTCTGTTTTTTCTTCGTGTGGAGAATGTTGAATTGCTGTGCAAAAATTGGTTAAATTAGTCATTTTCTGGATTATGCAACTCACTTAAAAATAAATCTTCATACGCATTCATTAATTCATTTCTTGATTCTATTAAATTTTCAGTAATATCTTCAGAGTCAAATTTTAATAAATCACCGTTACTTGTAAAATGATTAACCGCAATCAACTGTTTGTCTTTGCCTTTAGTCTTAACCTCTAAGGCTTTAGTCTTAACCTCTAAGGCTTTAATCATATCCAAACTATGGGTTGCCATTACTACATTAACACCACTTTTTGCTAATTCAATCAAAACTTCGGTTAACAAAACTTGCCATGAGGGATGCAAATTTGTCTCTGGCTCGTCAAAAAATACAAATGAGCCTTCGCTGATGACATTATGTTTCAATAATAATTGCATCATTCCTAAATTTGTCATCCCAAATGAAATCAAATTTTTATTCGGCCCCACCGCCACCAAAGCACCAAGCATCAGCCCCGGACATGCGCAGTTTATTACCCAAGCTAATGAAGTTGATT
>JAAOIF010000092.1 GCA_015163925.1 Candidatus Thioglobus sp. | reverse complement strand
AACTCCCATTGAAATCACCGCTCCGGCCTCTACAATCACGCCTTCAACCACTTCTGAGCGAGCGCCGATGAAGCAGTTGTCTTCAATAATTGTCGGTGCGGCTTGCAATGGTTCTAACACTCCGCCGATGCCTACGCCGCCTGACAGATGGACATTTTTGCCGATTTGCGCGCACGAGCCGACTGTCGCCCAAGTATCAACCATCGTGCCGGAATCGACATACGCGCCGATATTGACATAACTGGGCATCAGCACTGTGTTTTTGGCAATGAAAGCACCTCGCCGAGCGCTGGCAGGTGGGACAATTCGCACCCCAGATTCGGCAAATTCTGCCGCACTCATAGTGGCAAATTTTGATGGAACTTTGTCATAATATTGGGTAAATCCGCCGGACATCGGGGCATTATCTTCAAGCCTAAATGAGAGCAAAACCGCCTTTTTTAGCCATTCATTTACCGTCCAATCGCCAACGCCTTTTTGCTCGGCAACCCTTGCCTGACCGCAATCTAACAGATGAATTGCCTCGGCGACCGCTTGTTTAATTTCAATGCTGGCGGACTGTGGATTTAGCTCTGAGCGTTTTTCAAAAGCGGCTTCAATAATTTTTTGCATAGTTAATTTAGTGTAAAAAAACAGGCATTATATCAGGGAATGAGCCAGAATTAATGCTCGTGAAAATGGTTGTGATGATGCTGATAAGTTGCCATTAAATCATCCATCTGGTCGGCAAATAAGTGGTTAAATTGCGCGTCTTTGAGAATCGATTCCGGCTTGCCGATGCAGCAAATATGATGATATAAACACAAAACCTGCGAGGACTCTTTCATCACTCGGTGCAGGTCGTGTGAGACCATCAGCACCGCACAATTTTGCTGCTGATGAATGTCTTGAATTAGTTTGTAAAGTTGCATTTGCCCAGCCACATCAAGGTTTTGCGCCGGCTCGTCTAACACTAATAAATTGGGTTTTGCCAATAATGCGCGAGTCAAAAGTATGCGTTGTAATTCGCCGCCGGAGAGGGTTTTTAATGAGTTTTGCAGCAACGCCTCAACGCCGGTGAGACTGATGGTTTCAGCCAAAAATTCAGGCTTAATTTGCTGATTTAGTTTGAGAAAATCCAGCACACAAATCGGAATAAATTCATTGATAATAAATTTTTGCGGAGTGTAGCCGAGGCGGATATTTTTGGATTTTTTGACCACTCCGCTGTCGGCTTTTATCAGCCCTAATAAGACTTTTATTAATGAGCTTTTTCCAGCGCCGTTTGGGCCGATTAGAGTAATGAATTCACCGGCTTCAAGCGCAAAACTGACATCGTCTAAAACACTTTTTCCATTGTGTTTTAGGCAGATATTTTCGGCGCTGATGAGGGCATTTGACATAGATTTTGGCGATGCTAAATTAACCCATTTTACCGCCTAAAGTGCTGGCGAAAATTGGTAAAATTCAGGTATGAAATATCAGTTAATTTTACTTGACGGCTCGGCGTTTTTATTCCGGGCTTATTTTTCTACGCTGGCGCAAAATCTCAACCAAAACGGCTTTCCGACTGGTGCAATTTTCGGCGTGGTGAATGCCATTAAGCGTTTGCAAAATCAGTATCCTGAGGCAAAAATAATTGCAATTTTTGATGCGCCGGGCAAGAATCATCGGCATCAGATTTATCCAAAATATAAGGAACATAGAAAGCCGGCTGAGGACGAATTAGTAATGCAAATTGAGCCTTTGTATGAAATTATTCGGGCTATGGGATTTCATTTTTTGTGCGTGCCGGAAGTGGAGGCTGACGATGTAATTGCCACTTTGAGCGAGCTGGCGAATGCTAATAAAATTCAGACTTTAATTGCCAGCAGCGACAAAGATTTGATGCAATTAGTGAATGAAAATATTACTCAGCTGAGTATGAAAAATGAGCTGTTAAATGCCGGCGGAGTGTTGGAAAAAATCGGAGTTCGCCCAGAGCAAATCTTGGATTTTTTAGCCCTCACCGGCGACAGCGCTGATAACATTCCCGGGGTGCCGAGTGTCGGGCCGAAAACTGCAATTAAGTGGCTTGGTGAATTTGATAATATTGCAAAAATCAAAGAAAATTCTGAGCAAATTAGCGGCAAAGTCGGCGAAAATCTGCGTGATAATTTTGCTTTATTAGACTTGTCTTATGAGCTGGTAAAACTCAAATTTGATGTTGATTTGCCAGTTGATATTTTTGCTGATGAGCCGGGCGAGGACACTAAAACTTTGGCAAAATTGTATGAAAAATATGGTTTTTCCACTTGGGAAAAACAGCTCAAAAGCCCTGATATTACTGATGAAAATGCTCCGGCGGCAGAAGTTTTGGCTGAGGAAAAAATCCCATATAAGCAAAATTGGTTTGCAGAATATTCGCAAAAATTAGTATTAAAAATGTCTGAGTTTGAGGGCTTGTTAGAGCGGCTGAAAACTGCCAAAAATTTCGTTTTTGATTTGGAAACCACCTCATTAAATTATATGAATGCGCAGATTGTCGGCTGGGTATTTTTGGTGGATCAGGACAGTTTTTACATTCCGGTCGGGCATGATTATTTGGACGCTCCAGAGCAGCTAAATTTTGCTGAAGTGTTGGCAAAACTCAAGCCGATTTTGGAGGATTCAAGCATTGGTAAAATCGGGCAAAACCTCAAATACGACAGTCATATTTTGGCAAATTATCAGCTTGAATTTAGCGGAATAATTGATGATACAATGGTCAAATCTTATTGCCTAAATTCGGTGGCAACTCGGCATAATATGGATGATTTAGCGCAATATTATTTGGATTATCAGACCATTCATTTTGCCGATGTGGCGGGCAAAGGCAAGAAGCAAATCACTTTTAATCAGGTGGAAATGGCGGCAGCTTTTGAGTATGCTTGCGAAGATGTGATTGTTACAAATGAGCTAAATGCCGTGCTGGGTGCGGAATTGGCGAAGTTTGGAAAGTTGCAAAAGCTTTATCAAAATCTGGAAATTCCGTTAATTGAAGTGTTAAAAAATTTGGAAAGAAATGGCGTGGCTTTGGATTCTGGGGCGTTAAATTCTCAGCAAATTGATATTGCCAAACAGCTCAAAACCCTTACTGCTAAAGCTTTTGAGCTGGCTGGAACAGAATTTAATTTAGAATCGCCAAAGCAAGTTCAGCAAATTTTGTTTGAGCCTGAAGGTTTAGGCTTGGAGGCTTCAAAGAAAACTCCGAAAGGCGCGCCCTCAACCAACGAAGAGGCGTTGAAACTTTTGGACCATCCGTTAGTGGATTTGATTTTGAATTATCGCACTTTGACCAAGCTCAATTCCACTTATTTGCAAGCATTGCCCAAGCAAATTGATATTAAAACTCAGCGCCTGCACACTTCTTATCATCAGGCTGTAACCGCCACCGGCAGGCTTTCATCGAGCAATCCGAACCTGCAAAATATCCCCATTCGCACCGAGCAGGGCGCGCGCATTCGGGGGGCATTTATTGCTGAAAAAGGCAACAAAATTATTGCCGCAGATTACTCGCAAATTGAGCTGCGGATTATGGCGCAACTTTCCAAAGACGCTAATTTATTGCAAGCCTTTAATGATAATGCCGATGTCCATAATTCCACTGCCGCGCAGATGTTTCATGTGCCGTTAGATGAGGTCAGCAAAGGGCAGCGGCGGAATGCTAAGGCGATTAATTTTGGCTTGATTTACGGTATGAGCGCCTTTGGTTTGGCCAAGCAAATTGGGGTTTCACGCACCGAAGCCAAGCAATATATTGAGGCGTATTTTGAGAATTATCCGGGCGTTTTGGCTTATATGGACGACATCAAATCGCAGGCAAAATCGCAAGGATTCGTTGAAACTATTATGGGGCGGCGTTTGTATTTGCCGCAGATTAACGCTAAAAATAAAATGCTGCAACAGCACGCCCTGCGCACCGCCATCAACGCCCCGATGCAAGGCTCAAGCGCTGATATTATCAAGCAAGCGATGCTGGATATTAGCGTTTGGATTGGCAAAAATAATCCTGAAATTAAGATGATTATGCAAGTTCACGATGAGTTAGTTTTTGAAGTTAGCGCTAACAAAGCCGATAAGTTCGCCGCCAAAATCCAAGCCCTAATGGAGGACACTTACAAGTTAGATATTCCGTTAGTGGTAGATGTCGGCATCGGCAATTCTTGGCAACAAGCGCATTGATTTTTTATGGTAAAATTTAATACATTGTAATACAAGGAGTGACAAATGAATACGATTAAAACAACAACAATTTCAAGCAGAATGCCTACCCATATTGTTAATGGGATTGATGACATTGCCAAAATAACTGAGCATAGTCGCTCTTTTCATATTAAAAAAGCATTGGAGTTATATCAGTTAAATTTTGCCAAACATCTGGCGAATAAATTGCCCACTAAATCAACTCAGCTGGCACTTGATGAACTGAAAAATAAAACCGGCAAAAGCTTTAATAATATCAATGAATTGTTTGCCGATTTGGATAATTAGATGTATTCAATTTTTAGAACCAATCGCTTTAAAAAAGATTACAAAAAGCTATCAACAGTTGAAAAAACAATCTTCAAAACGGTAGCTATCAAATTAGCCAACGGCGAAAAACTCAGCAAAAAACACCAAGACCATAAATTATCAGGCAATTTTTTAGGCTGTAGAGAGTGCCATCTCAAGCCAGATTTATTACTGATTTACAAGATTAATAATAATATTTTAGAGATAGTTTTAGTCAGAACCGGCAGCCATTCTAAGGTGTTTGCTGACTTGGCGAGAATAACGGATTTGGCTTTGATTAAATAGCATCCAAGCCAGCAGCGAAGTGGTAATAAAACCGCCGATAAGATGGATTGTTACGATGCCCGGATGCACCAAAAGTGTTAC
>JAAOIF010000091.1 GCA_015163925.1 Candidatus Thioglobus sp. | reverse complement strand
CCGCCGCCGCAAGCTTCCGGTAACAACACTTTTGCGGGCAATGGGTTTAAGTAGTGATGAAATTCTTGAGACTTTCTTTGAGAAAATTGGAGTAAAACTCAAAGCAAAATCTTGCGATGTGTAAAAATGCAAACAATAGATATTAAAAATCTCAAGGCTGATGAAATTATCCGCAAATGCGTTCATTGCGGCTTTTGCCTTGCTACTTGTCCGACTTATCAGCTGCTTGGTGATGAGTTGGATTCGCCGCGTGGGCGGATTTATTTGGTGAAATCAGCGCTTGAAAATAACGATTTTTCCAGCGTTAGCATTACCCATTTAGACCGCTGTTTGACTTGCCGTTCGTGTGAAACCACTTGCCCGTCTGGGGTGGAATACGGGCAGCTGCTGGATATTGGGCGAGAATTTGTTGAACAAAAACGCCCACTTTGGCAAAAAATTATGCGTTTTGGCGTGCGAAAATTTCTTACTACTCCGCTGTTTTTTAATCCGATTGGCCTGATTTTTCAGCATTCCAAAACGATTAGCAAGCCGAGCAAAATAAGCACTAAAATCAGCGGCAAAGTCTTGCTGTTAGGCGGTTGCGTCCAGCCGATATTAGCGCCAAATATTAATAATAGTATTAAAAATATTTTGGCAAAACTTGGATTTGAGACTATTGAAACTCCGCAAAAGCAGTGCTGCGGGGCATTAGACCAGCATCTGAGCGGCGGGCGGGAGGCGTTAAAAAAAGTCAAAACCAATATTGACTCTTGGCTAAAAGCCGATGCAGAAGTGATTATTTCCAGTGCCAGCGGCTGCGGAGTGATGGTCAAGGATTATCCGAATTTGTTTGAAAAGGCTGATGAATACTACAAAAAAGCGCAATTAGTAGCAAGCAAAACTCAAGATATTTCGGAGTTTTTGGCGGATAAGGATTTGCGAAAATTGCAATTAAAAAAGGCAAATATCAGCTATCACGAGCCTTGCACTTTGCAACACGGACAGCGGCTCGGCGGCTTAGTGGCAACGATTTTAAAGGATTTGGGCTACAATCCGGCAAGCGTTAAAGATGCTCATTTGTGCTGTGGTTCGGCCGGTTCGTATTCAATTTTCCAGCCAAAACTCGCTAAACAACTCCAAATCAACAAGCTCAAAAACCTGCAAGCATCAAGCCCAGAGGTGATTGTAACCGCCAATATCGGCTGCTTAATGCACCTGCAAAACGCCACAAAAACGCCGGTGAAACATTGGGTTGAATTGTTGGATAATTAGTCTAAAATAGACACTTTAGACAAAATGGATAAAATAGACAAAATGGACAAAATGCAAACTATTTCAAGCACTGATTTGAAGCAAAATATTTCAACTTTGCAAAATGCACTTAGGGCTGATTTGCTTGTTACAAAGCAAAATAAGCCGTTTGTGGTGGTGGTGGATTATCAGAAATATCAAAAACTTGAGGATAAATTAAGCCTTAATATGAAGAAAATTTTGCTCTCAATTAAGAATAGTTTTGACGATATAAAGCAAGGAAAAACCTATCCGATAGATACTTTGTGGGAACAATTAGATGATTGAATATTCAGCTACTTTTTTAAAAGAAGCCAAGCAATTATCCAAAAAATATTCACACTTTAAAAGCGATTTGCAGATTGCAGTTAAAGGGCTTTGCAATAACGAATTAGGCACTTCTTTGGGCAAAGGTTTATACAAAAAACGGATTAAAAATTCATCAAATAAAACTGGCAAAAGTGGCGGATTTATGATGATTATTTATCGAATAATTGATGATAAAATCGTGCTGATGTCGGTATATTCTAAAACTCAAAAAAACAACATTTCTAATGTGGCATTACAGGCGATTTTAAGGGATTTATAGATGGGAAAAAGGCGCAAACCGAAGGCGAAAACTTACGAATTAGAGATTGAATCTTTGTCAAATGAGGGGCGGGGGATTGCGCATTTTGAGGAAAAAGTGATTTTTGTCAGCGGCGCTTTGCCGGGCGAAAAAGTGATTGCTAATCGGGTTTTTTCTCGGGCAAAATTTGAGGAAGCAGATGTTGTGGAAATCCTACTTTCAGCCAGTAATAGAATTAGTCCTAAGTGTGCTGTGTTCGGGGTTTGCGGCGGCTGCTCGTTGCAATATTTGTCCAGCGAAGAGCAAATTAAAATCAAGCAAAAATGGCTCAAAGATGCTTTTTTGCAACAAGCCAAAATTGAGCCGAAAAATTGGCTAAAACCTTTACAAATTCAGAGCTGGGGCTATCGGCGAAAAGCTCGGCTCGGCGTGCGTTTTGTGGCAAAAAAAGACAAAGTTTTAGTCGGCTTTCGGGAGAGAAAATCCGGCTGGATTGCTGATATGAAAAAGTGTGAAATTTTGCATCCGTCCTTGGGCGAAAACCTTGAAACGCTTGGAAATTACATTGAAAAATTATCAATAAAATCGCAAATTCCGCAGTTAGAAGTGGCAGTTGCTGAGGATAATTCAGTGCTGATTTTGCGCCATTTGCAGCCACTTAGCGCCAAAGATGAGCAAATATTATCCGATTGTGAACAGGAATTAGGCGTGATTTTTTATACTCAAAGCGGCGGGCAGGAAACGGTAAAACCGCTAAATCAGGCAGTTTCATTGAGTTATTCTCATCCAAAACATAATATTAAAATGGAATTTTTGCCAACAGATTTCACTCAAGTGAATTTTAAATTGAACCAGAAAATGGTTAATTTGGCGTTGGAATTATTGGAAATTAACGACCAAGACGAGGTGCTGGATTTGTTTTGCGGCTTGGGAAATTTCACTTTGCCGATTGCAAAATACGCCAAATGTGTGGTCGGCGTGGAGGGCGACAGCGGGCTGATTGAGCGAGCAAAAGCCAATGCAATTAAAAATAATATCAAAAATGTTGATTTTTACAAGGCGGATTTATTCAATGAAATTGAGGGTTTTGAGTGGTTTCGGGGCAAAAATTACAACAAAGCCTTAATAGATCCGGCGCGAAATGGGGCCGCAGAAGTGGTGGAAAAATTGCCAAAACTCGGGGTCAAACGCTTGGTTTATGTGTCCTGCAATCCGGCGACTCTGGCGCGCGATAGTGCCAAATTATTTGAGCTCGGATACAGCTTGGAAACCGCCGGAGTAATGGATATGTTTCCGCAAACGGCACATGTAGAATCAATCGCTTTATTTGTCAAATTATGAAAATATTAGTCTTATTTTTCGCCCTCAGCTCACTGGTTTTTGCCGGCAAACCGGAGCTGTTTTTGCTCAAAAATTATGATGAAAATAAAGACATAATCGGCTGGGTGATGAGTGAAAAATTGGACGGCATTCGCGGATTTTGGGACGGCAAAAACCTACTCAGCCGAGGCGGAAATATCATCCATGCGCCGAAATGGTTTTTGCAAAATTACCCGCCTTTTGCCATTGACGGCGAGCTTTGGACTAAGCGAGGCGACTTTGAAAATATCAGCTCCATCGTCCGCCGAGACCTCCCAGATAATCGCTGGAAAAATATTACTCATCAGATTTTTGAAGTGCCAAATCAGCCCGGCGGATTGCTGGAAAGATTGGCGATTTTGAAAGACTTTTTACGCCAAAATAAAACTACTCCAATCCGCATAATTCGGCAAAGTAAAATTAAAAAAAAATACGAACTGAAAAACTTTTTAAACAAAATCGTCAGCCAAAAAGGCGAAGGCGTTGTGGTCAGAAACCCAGCCACAGCCTACAAAACCGGACGGCTGAACTCAGCCCTGAAAGTCAAAATCCATTACGACAGAGAATGTTTTGTGCAAAAAATCCTGCCCGGAAAAGGCAAATATATCGGCAAAATGGGTTCAATTCTCTGCAAAACTAACGGCGGAAAATTCGTCAAAATCGGCTCTGGTTTCACCGACAATCAACGCCAAAATCCACCAAAAATCGGTGATGAAATTACCTTTAAATATAACGGATTTACCAAAAATGACAAGTTCAAATTCCCAGTTTTTTTGCGAATTAGAAATGCAGCCAGATAGGATAATAAATTAAAATTTGCATAAAAATTCAACAAACCATCGGACGATTAGGCAAAGTGTTTTATCAGGCTGGTGAAAAATAATCGGCTAAAATGGCGTTGTATGAAAAATGAAATAATTCAATCGTTTGCTGGTAATTTTGATGAGCATTCTCAAACCACCGATAGCGGCGTGGAATTTTGGTTTGCACGCGATTTGCAGCATTTGTTGGAATATAGCGATTGGCGTAATTTTAACCAAGTAATCACCAAGGCTAAAATTTCTTGCGAAGTCAGTGATAATAAGCCCTCCGACCATTTCGTTGACGCCAACAAAATGGTCGTTTTGGGCTCTAATTCGCAAAGGGAAATACAAGATATGATGCTCACGCGTTACGGCTGTTATCTCATTGCTCAAAACGGCGATCCAAGAAAAGAATCCATTGCTTTTGCACAAACTTATTTTGCCATGCAAACCCGTAAATTGGAATTAATTCAAGAGCAAATACACGGCTTAGAACGCTTGCAAGCACGGCAAAAACTCACTCATTCAGAAAAAGAACTTTCAGGCTTGATTTACAAACACACCAAAAATGATAAAAATTTTGGCTTCATTCGCTCCAAAGGCGATACTGCTTTATTTGGCGGCAAAACTACCAAAGAAATGAAGCAAACAATGCAAATGCCAGACAGCAGAGCATTGGCTGATTTCCTGCCTGCTATCACCATCAAAGCCAAAGATTTCGCCACAGAAATCACCGTTTTTAACACCAAAGAGCATAATTTAATCACTGAAAATGCCATTACCGCAGAACATATTAAAAGCAATCAAGGCGTTAGAGATATTTTACTAAAACGCGGCATAAAGCCTGAGAATTTACCAGCAGAAGAGGACATTAAAAAATTAGAACGCAGACTCAAATCAATAGACAAAAAAATCGCCAAAAATCCTGATAAATTAGGCGGTAATGATGAGTGAATTTCAATTATTTAAACATATTAACAGTTCAGTGCTGATAGACCATATCGAGCGATTAGGCAAAGTGTTTTATCAGGCTGAAAAATAATCGGCTAAAATGGCGTTTTGGTTTTTGGTGTTTTTTTTGATAAAATAATAATAAAAATATTA
>JAAOIF010000090.1 GCA_015163925.1 Candidatus Thioglobus sp. | reverse complement strand
ACCATAGCCTCAGCCATCCGCATTTGTTGGATTTGGATTCTGGGCAGGTTTTGGATGAAATTAAAAATGCACAAAAACGCTTGCGGAAACACTTAAAAGTAACTGCTAAAATCTTGGCTTATCCTTATGGGGAGGCGAATTTAGCCATTATGCAAAGTGTGAAAAATTTGGATTATACGGCTTTCGGGCAGCATTCCGGAGTGGTTTCGGCAAGCAGTAATTGGCAAAATTTGCCCCGTTTTCCGATGGCAGCAAATTATGCCAAAATGCCAAAATTTAGAGAAAAAGTAAATGCTTTGCCGATGCCGCTTGTAGCCAGAAAAATTAATCCAATTTTCACTCAAAATCCGCCAACACTAAAATTAGAATTCCCGCAAGCACTGAGCAAACAGCAAAAAAGCCAATTTATGTGTTTTGTAAAGGGTGGAGTAAATATGGTTTGGAGCGGCAATAAAAGTGTCAAAATTACCGCTAAAAAACGCTTGAAAAAACGCCGCAGCAAATATAATTGCACTTTTCCCAGCGGGCAAAAAGGCAGATTTTACTGGCATAGCGTCCAGTGGATTAATCCGAAAATAGCCGAGTGAGCCGATGCCCATTATTAAAATCTTGAATACTTTGCGGATTTTTGCCAGCAAGTTGCACTTTTTCCAAGCCTAATGAGCCATTACCGGTGGCAATAATACAATTTTTTTTATCAAATTGAATAATTTCGCCGGGCTGAGAATTAGTATTATTTTCCATTACTTTTGAGGCAAAAATCCGCAAAACTGCTTTCTCAAATTTATCACTTGAAGCGGAGGTTTGAGCGATGGGATAGGGATTAAAAGCCCGAATTTGCCCATCAATTTCAACAGCAGATTTGCCCCAATCAATCCATGCCTCAGACTTGCTGAGTTTTTTGGCATAAGTGATTCCAGCAGCACTTTGCGGCGTTTTGGTTAAATTATTAATATTTTCCAAAACCTTAATAAGCGCCTCTCCGCCCAAAATTGCAAGCTTATTTTGCAGCGATTTTGCAGTGTCAAAATTACTAATATTACAAGTTTTCTGCAACAAAATATTACCAGTATCCAAGCCAGAATCCATTTGCATAATGCTAATTCCAGTGGTTTTGTCGCCTGCCAGAATTGCCCGCTGAATCGGCGCTGCGCCACGCCAACGGGGCAGTTTTGAGGTATGAATATTCAGGCAGCCGTATTTTGGAATTTGCAAAATTGCTTCAGGCAAAATCTGCCCAAAAGCTGCGACAATCATCACTTCAGGGCTAAGATTTGATAGATTTTTTTGGGCATTTGCATCAAAACTTTCAGGCTGGAAAACATCAAAATTATGCTCCAAAGCTGCCACTTTTACTGGGCAGGCGCTGAGGATTTTGCCTCTACCGGCAGGGCGGTCTGGCTGGCAAAAAACCCCGATAATCTGATGCCCAGAATTTTTTAATGCACTTAAAATCTCAAGCGAAAAATCAGTACTACCGGCAAAAACTATTTTCATTTAAGAGTTTTCCGAGCGGCCTGAATTGCCTGTTTGACTTGATTTGGAGCAGTTCCGCCGAAGTGGTCTTTGGCGCTAATTGAGCCTTCCAGCGATAATATTTCAACCACATCATTTTCAATCCGCTCATCAAATTTTTGCAACTCTTCCAAACTCAGCTCGCTCAAATCTTTTTCCTGTTTAATGGCATAAGCCACCGATTTTCCAACCGCCGCATGGGCATCACGGAAAGCCGCGCCTTTTTTCACCAAATAATCGGCTAAATCAGTCGCCGTAGTGTGGCCTTTTTTGGCAGATTTATACATCATTTTTTTATTCACCTGAATGGCTGGAACCATATCAGCAAACACTTTCAGGCAGGCTTTGAGGGTGTCGGCGGTGTCAAACAAAGGCTCTTTATCTTCCTGATTATCCTTGTTATAAGCCAGCGGTTGCGATTTCATAATCGTTAGCAGCGCGGTCAAATTTCCATAAACTCTGCCACTTTTTCCACGCACTAATTCCGCCGCATCAGGGTTTTTCTTTTGCGGCATAATTGACGAGCCGGTGCAAACGCTGTCTTGCAATTCAATGAAATTAAATTGCGCGCTGGACCATAAAATCAACTCTTCGGAAAAACGCGATAAATGCATCATAATAATACTGGCGGCGGAGAGAAATTCAATGGCAAAATCACGGTCGCTGACGGCATCTAATGAGTTGTTGCAAATGCCCTCAAAGCCCAATAATTCTGCGGTGCGAGTGCGATTAATCGGGTAGTTCGTGCCGGCAAGTGCGGCGGCTCCGAGTGGCATAAAATTAGTGCGGCGGCGGCAATCGGTCAGGCGCTGGACATCACGGGCCAGCATCTCAAAATATGCCATCAGATGATGCCCAAAACTCACTGGCTGGGCGGCTTGCAGGTGAGTGAAGCCGGGCAAAATAGTATCAACTTGGGCTTCTGCTAAATATAATAATGAGATTTGTAAGTGCTTGATTTCATTCATAATTTCGTCTATCTGCTGACGCAAATATAGGCGAATATCGGTTGCTACTTGGTCATTTCGCGAGCGCCCAGTGTGTAATTTTTTGCCGGCATCGCCAATCATATCAACCAATTTAGCCTCAATATTCATATGAACATCTTCCAAATCTGGCGACCATTCGAACTTATCAGCCTTGATTTCATCCAAAATTTTGCCCAAGCCAGCTGTGATTTTGGACTCTTCCTCAGCACTCAAAACTCCAATTTCAGCTAACATTTTCGCATGCGCCACCGAGCCTTGAATGTCATACGGGGCAAGGATTTTATCGAAAAATACCGAAGCCCCAAAAGTCTTTACAAATTCGTCCATAGGCTGATTGAAGCGTCCGCCCCAAGATTGATTAGTTGTCATAATATTGCCTCAAGTTGTTTAAATTTTTTGCTCGCTTGTTCAATTAAAATATCAAGATCGTGCCAATATTCCTCAATTAATACTACCCCGATTTTGCGCCCGAGAACTGTGCCGTAATCATCAAATAGCAACAATGTCGGGTAAAAATTAGTAACATATTTAAAACTAAATTGCTCATGCGTGCTATTTTCACCGGAAAAATCAATAATTTCAGCCAGCGAAGAATACAAAATATGCCGCAAAATTACCTTGTTTTTATACTCTTTTAGCTCACTCATCGGCTCAATTACCTCCGATTTTACCAATTCACAATAAGGGCAATCGGGCGCTGAAAACATCACTAAAATCGGGATTTTTTGCGCTGCCGCTTGCTTTGCATCGGTAAAAAAATCTTTTGCCTGCTTCAACATCAGTAAAATACTCAAGTCTATATCTTAGGCATTTTATATGAAAACTCTAAAAATCGCCACACGCAAAAGCCCATTAGCATTATGGCAGGCGCAAAATGTCAAGTCCGGCTTGGAAAAATTGCACTCTGGGCTGCAAGTTGAGCTGGTCAAAATGACCACAGAAGGCGATAAAATCCTCAATTCGCCTTTGTCTAAAATCGGCGGCAAGGGGCTATTTATCAAGGAATTAGAGCTTGGAATGCTTGCAGGCGAGGCGGATATTGCCGTTCATTCTATGAAAGATTTGCCGTATGAGATTGCTGATGATTTTGCATTAGGTGCTATTTTAAAGCGTGAAAATCCCTTTGATGGCTTGGTTTCTAATGATTTTAGTAGTATTGAAAATTTGCCCAAAAACGCCAAAATCGGCACTTGCTCCATGCGCCGAATTTTGCAGTTAAAAGCACTCCGCCCCGATTTGGAAATTTTGGATTTGCGCGGCAATGTCAATACCCGCTTGCAAAAACTTGATGACGGCAAATATGACGCAATTATTTTGGCTTGTGCCGGACTTTTGCGCTTAGGATTGGAGGGCAGAATTCGGCAGCAAATCCCCCCAGAGCAAAGCCTGCCGGCGGTCGGGCAAGGCGCTATCGGCATTGAAATTCGCAAAAATGATACTAATATTTTAGAGCTAATTTCACCACTAATTTGCCCAGAAACCAGCAGCAGAATCACCGCCGAGCGCGCTATGAATAAACGCTTGAAAGGCGGCTGCTCAGTGCCGATTGCCGGTTTTGCAACTATCAAAAATCAGCAAATTCACCTCAGCGGCTTAGTCGGAAATGTTGCTACTGGCGTGATTTTAAAACGCGAAGTCTCCGGAGCCGTAAAAAACGCCAAATCACTTGGCACAGAATTAGCCGATGAGCTGATTGGATTAGGGGCAAGAGAGATTTTACAAGGCAAGAAATGAGAGCAAAATTGGACGCTGAAATCTTGCAAGAATTACAAAAATTACCAGCTTGGAAAGTGGTAAATGGCAAGCTCCGGCGCTCATTTGATTTGGGCGATTTTATTGCCGCATTTGGCTTTATGACGCAGGTTGCAAGGCAGGCAGAAATGATAAATCATCACCCTGAGTGGTCAAATATTTATAAAACTGTGGTGATTGATTTGACAACCCATAGTCAGGGGCGGATAACGCCGTTAGACCTTGAATTAGCAGGCAAAATTGATGTTATTTTTGAGGAAATTGTTAATGCTAAATTGTAATATTTGCTTGAAAATGCCGTAGAAATTTTATTAAAATAACTAAATTATGGACGATAAATTAATAATTGCTGGAAAAAAATATGCCTCTCGGCTGTTGGTTGGCTCGGGGAAATATGCGGATTTGGCGGAGACGAAATTGGCGACTGAGGCTGCTGGGGCGCAGATTATTACTGTTGCGATTCGGCGGACAAATATTGGGCAGAATGCAAATGAGGCGAATTTATTGGATATTATTTCGCCGCAGAAATATACCATTTTGCCCAATACTGCCGGCTGTTTTAGCGCCGATGAGGCGGTGCGGACTTGTCAATTAGCGCGTGAATTATTGGACGGGCATCGGCTGGTGAAACTTGAGGTTTTGGGCGATGAGAAAACCCTTTATCCGAATATTGTGGAAACGCTGGCGGCGGCTAAAACCTTAGTGGCAGATGGGTTTGAGGTGATGGTTTATACGAATGATGATTTGATTATTGCCAAAGAATTGGAGGCGATTGGCTGCTGTCCCAATAACTCCAGCCTGATTTAGCGCCGAAGCGCCGATGGAATTGCTGCTGGAGTAAGGATTTTCCAGTGGCGAATGAGTAATTAGCGCCAGCAGATAAGTCAGCCCCAGAGCAATTAGCAGAATGAATAAAACTTCATTTGCCATACGAGTT
>JAAOIF010000008.1 GCA_015163925.1 Candidatus Thioglobus sp. | reverse complement strand
GCCGATTGCAATGTTTTATCTTGGCTAAATGCTGGAAATTGCCGTAGCCGCTGGGGCAAGTGGTCAATTTATATTCTCTGGGCGATTTTGGCGGATTGGAAATAATAACAATTCGCACCGGCTGATGATTTTGATAATAATTGTGATTCAGAACTTTGTAGTTATACTTATGAACTGTATAACAATTTAGGGCGTTTCTTTGAAAGGGGTGTATTTGGGCTGTTTAAAGAAAGGCAAGTGGAGTGGGGAGCGCCTGAAGTAAGGATTTCTAAGGTAGATGTGGGCCCTTCAAATATTGATACTCTTTGTAATAAGCAAGAAATTTTTCGAGGACTGCCGATAAAAGAACATGAAAGCAGAAAATATCGGCAATCTTGGACTCTTGATAGTGCCACAGCAAACACATTTGCAAAAAATACATTTAATGACGAGCCTAAAGGAATTGTAGTAAAAGCTACTGTTAATAAAGAAAATATTATTTATTATGACCAAGATGATACAGAAAAAGAGGTTATTGTTGAATATGGATGTATTGATAAAGCCGTGGAATTTAATATCTAACAAATCACCCCTCACCACCCCTAAGCCGTAATCTCAAAGCATTTAACTTAATAAAACCAGCGGCATCTTTTTGGTTATAAGCGCCTTGGTCGTCTTCAAAAGTGGCTATTTTTTTGCTGAATAGGCTGTTTGCTGATTTGCGGCCAGACACCGTTACAGCGCCTTTGTAGAGCTTTAGGCGCACTGTTCCGCTGACGGATTTTTGGGTTTGGTCGATGGCGGCTTGGAGCATTTCGCGCTCGGGGGCGAACCAAAATCCGTTGTAAATCAGCTCGGCATATTTGGGCATCAGCTCGTCTTTCAGGTGGGCGGCTTCACGGTCAAGAGTCAGGCTTTCCATTGCTCGGTGGGCTTTTAGCATTACTGTTCCAGCCGGAGTTTCGTAGCAGCCACGCGATTTCATTCCGACAAAACGATTTTCCACGATGTCATTTCGCCCAATTCCATGAGCGCCGGCGTGCTGATTTAGCCACTGAATTACTGTTGCTGGCGACATTTTCTCGCCGTTAATAGAAATAATATCGCCTTTTTCATAAGTGATTTCAACGGTTTCGGCTTGGTCTGGCGCATTTTCTGGCGACACCGTCCAGCGCCACATTTCCTCCGGCGGCGGCGACCACGGGTCCTCCAAAACATCGCCCTCATAGGAAATATGCAACAAATTTGCATCCATAGAATATGGCGATTTGCTGTTTTGTTTTTGATAATCAATCTCAATTTTATGCTTTTTGGCAAAATTCATCAGCGACTCCCGAGACGACAAATCCCACTCACGCCAAGGGGCAATCACTTCAATTTCAGCGTCCAGCGCGTAGGCGGCAAGCTCAAATCGCACTTGGTCATTACCCTTGCCGGTCGCCCCGTGACTGATGGCATCAGCGCCGACCTGATGGGCGATTTCCACCAAGCGTTTGGAAATTAGCGGGCGGGCAATGGCAGTGCCGAGCAGGTATTCGCCCTCGTAAATGGCGTTGGCTCGGAACATCGGAAAGACGAAATCGGCGGCAAATTGTTCGCGCAAATCTTCAATGAAAATGTCTTTCACGCCGGCGGATTTTGCTTTGGCACGGGCGAGTTCTACCTCTTCGCCTTGCCCGATGTCGGCGGTGAAAGTTACCACTTCGCACTGGTAAGTGTCTTGCAGCCATTTGACGATAATGCTGGTGTCAAGCCCGCCAGAGTAAGCCAAAACCACTTTTTTGATTGCTTTTTTATTCATTTTCGCCAGCCTTTTTGTAACTAAATTTTTTGCTTAATAAAATATCTCCGGCGCGGTTTAGAACTTCAACTTTCCAGTCGCCAGTCCAGTTGTGCCATAGGTTTTTGCTCGACCAAACCCGCCAGCGCTTGCTGCCAATTTCAAAGCTAATTTCTGCTTTTACCTTGCCTTTGTAACTCCAGCGATGGGTGATTTTCTCGCCGGACAGGTGGCGAATATTAGTAAAGAAATAAACTTTTTTCAAGCTATTTTCCGCCTCTGAAATTATCCCAAGCGGCGCTCTATCAGCCACCGAGCGGGCAAAAACTGCCTGTGAAATGTTGCTGTGAGGCCACTCTGCCCAGACCAAATTCGCCAGCAGAAATGCCGTTATTGCTATGATTTTTTTCATCGTTTTATCCTCATTTTATCAATCCAAATAATTATACTTTTGAAAATCCGCCGCCGCCTGACATTATAGATTATTAAACAAATACAGCAAAATTTTCTTGCCGCGCTCGTCGCCCTTATTTGCCGTAATGCTCGCCCAATAAAACGCCTTTTTGTAATTCACCGGAGCGCCAGAACCATTGATATACATAATCGCCAGAGCATTTTGCGACTTCGTCAAACCGAGATTTGCCGACTTGCTCATCAGCCGAAACGCCGCCTGCTCGTCCTTGCGAATCACCTCTCCGGCGGAGTGCAGCAGGCTTAAATCATATTGCGCCAGCGGATTATTTTGCTTGGAACTATCAATCAGCTTGGCAACCTGAGCCGTAGAATCGGCGTTACTACTGAGAGATTTGGCGATTTGCGCTTGCGTGGGCGCTGGATTTGGAGCATTTTTCGCAGACGATTTGGCACTAAATAAGCCATCAACAAACTTGGTAAAATTTGCAATCTGCGGTTTTTTTGCCATTACAACTGGCAGTTTTTTTACCATTACAACTGGCTTGGCAACTGGCTTTGCTGAGGTTTTGGTAATTTTTGTTACCTCCGGCGGCTGGGCTTGAAATTTAATTTCTTCTAACAAATCAAGTGCCAATTTATACTTTTGTTTGGCGGCTAAATCCAGCCAATATTGGGCTTTTTCGTTTTCGCCATTTTGGTAAAAACGCTCGCCCAACCAGTACTGAGCTTGGAAAAATTGCGGCGCTGAAGCCTTAGATAAATAGCTTTTTGCCAGCTCAACATTTTTGCCGCCAGCCGCCCCATCAGTGTAAATTTTGTAAAGCTCAAAATGCGCCAGCGGCAAGTTTTGCTCTGATAAATTCTGCAACATTTCCACAGCTTTTTTGCTATTTTTCGCCGTGCCATCGCCAGCCAAAAGCAATAGTGCCAAGCGATAACGGGCTTGCAAATCATTTTGTTTTTCAGCTTTTTTATACCAAAAAACTGCTTGCTCAGTATTTTTTTCAAGCCCTTTTCCAGTTTCAAATATAAATCCTAATAAATATTGAGACTGCAAATGCCCTGCCGCAGCTGACTTTAACAGCCATTTGCTGGCTTTTTCATCACTTTTTTTAATCCCATCGCCACGCAAATATTCAATCGCCAAAGCATATTGTGCCAAAGTAAAATCCTGCTCGGCGGCTTGCTTGTAAAGCTCCACAGCCCGCTTGACATCAAGTGTAACGCCAATTCCACCGGCATATAATTGTGCTAAATTATATTGCGCTTGGGCATTTCCCTGCTGGGCTGAGAGCTGATACCAATAGCTGGCGCTGGGCAAATTGGTTGCCACTTGGGCGCTGCGCTGATAAATTGATGCCGCCAAAAATTGCGCCTGAGAATCCCCCTGTTTGGCTGCCATTAAGCCCCAATGGAGCGCCTGAATGTCGTTTTTTTCAACCTCTGAGCCAGCAAAATACAACTCTGCCAATTTCGCCTGAGCCGCCACTGAGCCTGCATTTGCCGCCTTTTCATACCATTTTAAAGCCTCAATATTTTCATTCTGCTGGTGTAAAAATTGCGCAAAATCAAGCCAAGCCTCCACGCCTAATTGCTCGGCGGCTGACCGGTACCAATGCCTTGCCAAATCAACATTAATACTGGTAGAATTGCCTGTTGCATAAGCCTTTGCCAAATTTAATTGGGACGGAGCATGGCCCAAATCAGCCGAGCGCTGATACCAAGCAAACGCCTTGGCGTGGTCAGTTTTGCCGCCCTCGCCCAAGCCCGCCATTACTGCTAAATTGTATTGTGCCACGGCGGAATCCTGTTCGGCGGCTTTCTCATACCAGAGCAAGGCTTGCGCCAAATTTTTACTGGTGCCGATGCCGTAATAATAACTATTTGCGACATTCAACTGGGCGCTGGCGTAGCCTTTTTTCGCCACCTGAGAGTACCAAAAAAAAGCTAATTTGTGATTTTTTGCCACACCAATTCCGCTGCGATAAACATTTGCCAGATTAAACTGGGCGTTAGCATCGCCACTTTTAGCCGATTTTTTCAGCTTAATTAATGACTTTTTTGAAAAATTTTTCTCCCCATAGTGCGGTGTGACTTGAGTTTCTATCGGTTGCAAAATTTGCAAAGCCGCCGCCGGAGTCGCCAGAAAAAGTAGTAAATAAATAAATTTAAGCATACGATTTTGTGTTTTATAAACTTGTATTTTAGCGTAATTTTGTCAAATTTGACTTAGTAATCGCTCAATCCCAATCGCCACTCCAGAGCATTGTGGCAAAGGATTTTGCAAATTTTCAATGAAATCTGCGTCCAAATTTACCGGCGTTTTTCCCAACTTTTTCCGCTTGCTAATTTCCGCCTCAAAGCGCTGCTGATAAGAATTTCCACGGCGGAGTTCGTCATAACCATTGGCAATTTCCACCCCATTTATATACAGCTCAAAACGCTGGGCAACAGCCGCCTCAATCCTCGCTAAGGCTGACTGCGACTGCGGAAAAGCATAAATAAAAACCAGCGGCAGGCGGGCTAATTTTGGTTCAATCAGATGCACAAAAAGTAACATTTGCAAGTCCTCAATATGCTCAAAATCAGTTGATAATTTATGCGTTTTTGCGATTTTTTTTAGAGCATTAAAATCAGTATTTAAAATATCAATATCGGCATATTCAAAAAAAACTTGGGCATAAGTCAGGCGCAGATTTTTGTGCTTCACGCCCAAAATTTTCAGCAGCTCAATAATATTATCCATCAGCTGGAAAATATCAAATCCCAGACGGTAATATTCCAGCAAAGTAAATTCATTAAAATTATTTGAGCCTTGCTCATTATCACGAAAAACTGGGCAAATCTGATAAATATCGCCGAGTCCATTTGCTAATAATTTCTTCATTTCCAGCTCCGGCGAAGTGTGCAGAAATTTATTTTTGCCATTGATTTTTACCAGCACGGAATCAATATAAACATCACTGAGCGGATAATTTTGCAGCATCGGAGTTTGCACTTCTAAGACATTTTGAGTGGCAAAAAACTTGCGAATTTTGTTAATAATTGCAGCCCGATTTTTGAGTGATTGCATCGGCTTAAAATTTAATCTGCAAGCCAAAATATGGCAAAAAATATGGCAATTTTATTAAGCTCGGCTGGCGTATTCATTGGTGCGAGTATCAACTTTTACGCGGTCGCCGATGCTGATAAACAGCGGCACTTGAATGATAACTCCGGTGTTCATAGTTGCCGGTTTGCCGCCGGTGCCAGCGGTGTCGCCCTTGAGTCCCGGGTCAGTTTCTGCCACCTCAAGCACTACATGATTTGGCGGAGTCACCGAGATAGGATTATTGTTCCACAGGGTCACCACGCAGAAATCTTGCTCAACCAAATACCCCTTCGCATCCGCCATCGCATTAGCGTCAATCGCATACTGCTCAAAGGATTGCGGCTGCATAAAATTCCAAGCGCTGCCGTCATTATAAAGATATTGCATCTCCAATTCCATCACATCAGCAGCCTCCAAAGACTCGCCAGATTTGAAAGTTTTTTCCAGAGTTTTACCAGTAATTAAATCCCGAAATCTCACCCGATTAAACGCCTGACCCTTGCCCGGCTTGACAATTTCATTACTCAAAATCGAACAAGGATTGCCATCAAGCATAAGTTTCAAGCCATTTTTAAATTGATTAGTGCTGTAATGTGCCATTTTTTCTTTAGTAATATGTGTAAAATTTATCAGTTGCATTTTACCCTTTTTTACCCTTTTTTTATGCACTTACACGAATATCAAGCCAAGGCATTATTTAATGATTTTGCCATTCCAACGCCGAAATCTGTATTGATTAGTGAGGCAAATCAGGCGGCGGCTGGCGTGAAATTAGGCGGCAGTTTTTGGGTGGTGAAAGCCCAAGTTCATGCGGGCGGGCGGGGCAAGGGCGGCGGAGTGATTTTGTGTAATTCGCCCGCTGAGGTGGAAAATGCTTGCGAAAAATTGCTTGGAACTCGCCTGATTACGCCGCAAACTGATAGTAAGGGTTTGCCGGTTGAAAAGGTGCTTGTGGAGGCCGGGCAAGAGATTTTGCGCCAGATTTATTTGAGCTTACTAATTGACAGAAAAACTCAGAAAATTACCGTTTTAGCATCCACCGAGGGCGGCGTGGATATTGAGGCTGTGGCTGCCGAAAGCCCAAATAAAATCATCAAATTTGGCATTTCTCCATTGGCAAAATTGAGCGTTGAAAATTGTAATAAAATTGCCGATAAATTGCAAATTGACAAGGAAAAATTCGCCAAAATATTATTAGCAATGTATGAAATTTTCACCAGAAAAGACGCTAATTTGATTGAAATAAATCCGCTGATTGTGGCTAAAAATGGCGATTTAATAGCACTTGACGGCAAAATTGAACTTGATGATAATGCCCTATTTCGGCATGAGGATTTGCTGGCGCTGCGGGATATTTCTCAGGAAAATGAGAAGTCGGCGGCGGCGGCG
Organism: Candidatus Thioglobus sp.; assembly: GCA_015163925.1. Classification (GTDB taxonomy): domain Bacteria; phylum Pseudomonadota; class Gammaproteobacteria; order PS1; family Pseudothioglobaceae; genus JAAOIF01. The sequence goes on along the minus strand of JAAOIF010000008.1, from coordinate 7,859 downwards.
AATTATCAGCTCAGCTACATTTCGCTTGACGGCACAATCGGCTGTATGGTTAATGGGGCGGGGCTGGCGATGGCAACGATGGATTTGATTTCGCATCACGGCGGCTCGGCGGCGAATTTCCTTGATGTCGGCGGCGGCACAACGCCCGAGCGGGTTGCCAAGGCGTTTGAGCTGATTGAGTCGGAGGCGAATGTGAAGGGAATTTTGGTGAATATTTTTGGCGGAATTGTCCGTTGTGATTTGATTGCGCGCGGAATTTTGCAAGCGCTGGAAAAGGTCGGTTTGAGCCTGCCGATTGTGGTTCGTTTGGAAGGCACAAATGCCTCAGAAGGCTTGGCGTTACTGGCTAAATCCGAGTTTGAAATTCACACAGAAAAGGATTTGACCAAAGCCGCTATTAAAATTGTGGAGCTAACAAAATGAGTGTTTTAATTGATGAAAATACTTTAGTAATAACTCAAGGTTTCACCGGCAAACAGGGCAGTTTTCACTCCGAACAATCCATCGCTTATGGCACAAAATTTGTCGGCGGAGTAACTCCAAACAAAGGCGGGCAAACGCATCTGGGGCTTCCGGTTTTTAATACTGTGGCTCAGGCGATGGCAGAAACTGGCGCAAATGCTTCAATGATTTATGTGCCGCCGCGGTTTGCTTATGATTCAATTATTGAGGCGATTGAGGCGCAAATGCCGGTCATAGCCTGCATTACCGAAGGAATTGCCGTGCAGGATATGCTCAAAATTAAGGCGATTTTAAAAGGCTCAAACTCCACTCTAATTGGTCCAAATTGCCCCGGAGTTATCACCCCTGACGCTTGCAAACTCGGCATTATGCCCGGCGATATTCATAAGTCCGGCAGTGTCGGCGTGGTCTCGCGCTCCGGCACTTTGACCTACGAAGCAGTGCATCAAACCACCCAAGCCGGCCTCGGGCAAAGCACCTGCATCGGCATCGGCGGCGACCCAATTCACGGTATGGATTTCATCGATTGCTTGGAATTATTTGAAGCCGACCAGCAGACAGAATCCATCATTTTGGTCGGCGAAATCGGCGGTAGTGCTGAGGAAGAGGCGGCAGAATTCATCCAATCAAATGTCTCCAAGCCAGTGGTTTCCTACATCGCCGGCCTCAGCGCTCCAATCGGCAAACGCATGGGACACGCCGGAGCAGTGATTAGCAGTGGTGCTGGGCGGGCGCTTGACAAAATCCAAGCCTTAGAAGCAGCCGGCGTGGCAATCGCTCCAAGCCCTGCCAAAATGGGCGAAACTTTATTAGAATTGCTGAAGTGAAAAACGCTACAAGCCTTTATTTACTTGCTTTTAGCTCTAAAAGCATCGCATCGCCGTAAGAGAAAAATCGGTATTTTTTGGCAATGGCGTGCTGATAAATTTGCAGCATTTTCTGATGCCCGACAAAGGCGCTAACCAGCATCAGCAGTGAAGATTTCGGCAGGTGAAAATTAGTAATCAGCAAATCCACCAGCTGAAATTTAAAGCCCGGATAGATGAAAATATCAGTCTCTCGCCGCATCGCTTTTAGCTTGCCATTCCCAGTCATAGCAGCTGATTCCAGACTTCTCACCGCCGTGGTCCCGACTGCAATAATGCGCCCGCCAGCCGCTTTAGTTTGCTTGATAATATCCACGCTGGCCTGCCCAATTTCAAAATATTCACTGTGCATTTTGTGGTTTTCAATCACCGCAGATTTGACCGGCTGAAAAGTCCCAGCGCCGATATGCAAAGTGATAAAACAGTGCTGAATGCCTTGCTGCTGCAATGATTTTAAGAGTTCTTGGTCAAAATGCAAACCGGCGGTCGGCGCTGCTACGGCTCCATTTTGAGTTGCAAAAACAGTCTGATAGCGGCTCAAATCCTCTGCCTCATCAGCCCGAGAAATGTAGGGCGGCAGCGGGATATGGCCGATTTCATCAAGCAAATCTGGCAGCGAATTAGTCCTAAAATCAAGTGTGTAAAAACTCTCATTTTTGCTCAAAACTTTAATTTTCACGCCATTTTCCAGCAGCAAAATACTATCAATTTTCGGCGCTCGGCTGGCTTTAATCATAGCTATAGCTTGATTTTTGCCTAATATCCGTTCAAGCATAATTTCAACTTTTCCGCCTGAGATTTTGCTGGCAAACAAACGCGCAGGAATCACTTTAGTATTGTTCAAAACCAGCAAATCTCCCGGTTTTAAAAAATCGGCTATCTTCTGGAAATATGTATCTAAAATATGCGATTGTGCGACTAAAAGCCGCGAACCTGTTCTGGTTTTTGCTGGGTTTTGTGCAATTAGCGATTTCGGCAAATCAAACTCAAAATCGCTTAATTGCATGCTGGATTTTGAAACAGGCAAGGCCTGATTGAGAATTTATCTAACAGCTGAAAAGTAGCTGTAACAACGGCTCTGGGAGTAATTGTGGCACCGGTGAAAGCATCAAAAATTCCGCCATCAGGCTTAACTTTCCAGTTTTTCCCCAGCGGATTAGTAAGTGAAAATCCGCTAAATCGCCTAATCCAATTGGATTTCCGCAAATCAATCTGGTCGCCAAGCCCCGGCGTTTCCCGATGAGCAATCACCCGCACGCCCAATAATTGCTGCTGAGAATCAATGCCGGTCAGCAATTTAATATTGCCGTTATAGCCGTTAGGATAGGTGTGTTCAATGATATAGGCGAAAATTTGCTGATTTCTTTTCGCCGGAAAAATGCTAATATTTTGCCGCAAACCATGCAAATTAATATTTTTTACATACTTTTCATTAATAATATCATTGTCATAATTACTGACCAATTCGCCCAGCCGCTGTGCCAATAATTGCTTTTCATTCTGGCTGATTTGCCCCTTAGTGGCATCAAAAGTCAGCGCCACAAAAAACACACTAATTGCCGTAAAAATCAGCAATAATCCGCCGGCTTTGAGGATTGAATTATTGATTTTTAGAACCCAAAATAAATAGTTTAACTAATGGCACAGCGACAAAAATCATACCCATAATTGCAAATTTTTCATAGCCTAAAAATAAGGCATAGGCTGATAAAAACATAATTAAAACCATCAATAAAAACCCATAAAGTTGCCCTTTATTCTTAATTTTTAATGCCTTATTTGTAGTGCTGTGCCTATAGTTTTGTTGTTTTTCCGCCATACTAATAATGCGTTCTGGTGCAGTCGGCAAAATCTTTTGATATTGCTCTAAAACCAAAGGTGGAGGAATCGGACCGCTAAATTCTTGACGAGTAAGCGTTAATGATTCAGGGGTTTGTTCTTGATGTTTATTTATGTTTGGCTTTTTGCTCATTATCAAAATCATTCATAGATTGTTGTAAAAAACCGCCTACTTCTTGCCAGTATTGCTCAATAGAATTTGCATCGTTTTGATAAGGAATCTTAATAGTCGGATCCAAGTCATAAATACTGAAAAATCCTTCAAAAAAACTTTGCATTGGTGTTTGTGTTTTCATAAATAAATTATAACAAAAAAAGACCTTGATAAGCGATTATTGCCCAAATACCTTTGGCTGGGTGTAATAATCGATTAGCGGGACGGCGATATTCATCAGTAAAACTGCGAATGCTACGCCGTCTGGATAGCCGCCGAAAACGCGAATTATTACTACTAAAATGCCGATGAAAAATCCGTAAATTAGCCTGCCTTTTGGCGTGGTGGCGGCGGAAACTGGGTCAGTGGCGATGAAAAATGCGCCAAGCATTGTGCCGCCGAGTAGTAAGTGATTTTGCGGCGGCAAGTAGAGTGAATTATCTATTAAAAATAACAGGCTGGAAATCGTCAAAACGCCGCTGAGAAAGGCGATTGGGATATGCCATAGAATAATTTTTCGTGCTAATAAATACAAGCCGCCGAGCAAAAATCCTAAATTAATCCACGCCTGACTGATGGAATTTATGCTTAATTCAGTTGCCGATTTGCCAAGTGCTAACTGGGTTTTGAGCGAATCTAATTTTGTCGCACCGGTCAGCGCATCGGGCAAATTTATGCCAAAAATCGCCTCAAAACTCTGAGCAAAATTCAAAAATTCAGCCGCCCAAGTGGTCATTTGTAAGGGGTAAGAAATCAGCAAAAACGCATAGCCGAGCATCGCCGGATTGAACGGATTATGCCCCAGCCCGCCGTATAATTGCTTGCCGAAAATTAGCGCAAAAGCCACGCCGAGAACCACAATCCACCAAGGCGCTATGCTTGGAATTGAAATCGCTAAAAGCATTGCTGTGAGTGCGCCAGAGCCATCTGTGATGACTGGTTTTATCGGTAATTTTCTGATTTTTAGAAACGCCGATTCCACTAAAATTGCCGTTGAAACTCCGAGCAAAATCTGCCAAAAAACGCCCCAGCCGAAGAAGTAAAATTCGGCGATAACCCCGAGCAGCAAGGCGTAAATCACTTGCCGCATCATATATGAAGTTGAGCTAAATATTGGAATTGTTTTCATCTTTTTTGGTTTTTACCCGCTCCAGCGCTTTGGCTATTTTAGCTTTTTGAGACTTGTCATTTGCCATTTTTTTTTGCAATTCTGCCCTTTTTTTCGCCATCATTTCAGCCCTCTCAGCCGCATTTCTCTCCAAGCGAAATTGCCGAAATTCAAAGCGTTTTTTGGCAATAGCGGTTTTGTATTGCTGCTGAGTTTGCTGATAATTCAACTCTTTAGCCGCTACAAAGTGCTGTGCTAAAGGAATGTGGCTCGGACAAACAAAATCACAGCAGCGGCATTCAATGCAATCTGGCAAATTATAATCCATTGCTTTTTCGGTATTTTTATGCTTTGACCACCAAAATAATTGCTGCGGCAGCAAACCCACCGGACAGACCAGATTGCACTGACCGCAACGGATACAGGGCTGCTCGGCAGGTTTTTTTTCAGCATTATTAACAAAAATACAATTACTAATTTTGCCAATCGGCAGCCCAATATTTTCCACATCAAGCCCCATCATCAGCCCGCCCATACGCAGATTATGCGGCAAATTATTAGGCTTTGAGGCAGCAATAATATCGGCAAATTTTGCGCCGAGCCGCACCTCATAATTCTGCGGAATTGCAACCCCAGAACCAGTCACCGTGACCACTCTTGAGACCAGCGGTTTGCCCTCAATTATCGCATCAGATATGGCTTTGACCGTTGCCACATTTTGGCAAATTATGCCTTCATCAGAGGCAAAACTGCCTGATGGAATTTCAATATTTAGCAATGATTTAATCAATAATTTTTCAGCGCCGGAGGTGTATTTTGTCGGAATTTTAACAATACTAATTTGCTGGTTTTTATTGCATTTTTGCAAGGCTGAAAACGCCGCCGGCTTGTCGTCCTCAATCGCAATAATAGCACGGCTTGCAGCGCAAATATGCAGCAAAATTTCCACCCCAGAAATGACCTCCAGCGGATGATTTTGCATCAGCGCATCATCGCACATAATTCCGGGCTCACACTCAGTGCCGTTGATGATAATGGTCTGGCAATTCGTCAGATTTTTGAGCTTGGCGTGAGTGGGAAAACCGCCGCCGCCCAGACCAACAATTCCTGCCGCTTGAATGGCATCAATCAGCTTCTCTGGCGGGCTTTGGAGGAAATTTTTATGCTGCTGATTTAGGCTAATCCACTCATCTTTTCCATCAGATTTAATGCTAATACAATTAGATTTCAAGCCAGATTTATGCGGAATAATTTGCTTATCAATAGCACTAATAATGCCTGAAATTGTGGCGTGAATTGGCGTGCAAAAATAATCAGTCGTCTCGGCAATCAGCTGCCCGGTCAGCACCTCATCGCCTACTGCCACTAAGGCCACAGCCTCATCGCCAATCCGCTGTTGCAGGGGCAAAATCACCGAATCCGGCAGCGGCGCTTGGACGATTTTCATACTGCCGGACGAGTTATTAGCAATAACAATTCCGCCCTGAAATTCTTGTGCGAGTGCTGAATTAGGCATGGGCGACCTCGGCTAAATTTGGCGTATAAGTGCTTGAGGGCGAGGTTTCCAGCGGGTGAATGCAATCTACCGGACAGACCGGAATGCACAAATCACAACCGGTGCATTCGGCAAAAATCACCTGTGTCATCAGCTTTGAAGCGCCGACAAAAGCATCCACCGGGCAGGCCTGAATGCACAAAGTGCAGCCAATACACATTTGCTCATCAACATAAACCACATGCTCCGCTTGAGTTTCGCCGAATTCTGCATCCAGCTCCAAGGCCTCCACACCAAGCAATTCCGCCAGCGCATCCACCCCTTCCTGTCCGCCCGGCGGGCATTGGTTAATCGCCGCCTCGCCAGCTGCAATCGCCTGTGCATAAGGCTTGCAGCCCGGATAGTTGCATTGCCCACACTGAGTTTGCGGCAAAATTGCATCAATTTGCTCCACCAGCGGATTGCCCTCAACCTTAAATTTAATCGCCGAATAGCCCAGTACCAAGCCAAATCCGAGTGCCAATGCGGAAAAAATAATGACGGATTCTAATAGCATTACGCCAAACCGATAAAACCCATAAACGCCATTGACATCAGCCCAGCGGTGATTAGAGCAATCGGAACGCCACGGAAAACCACCGGCACATCAGCAGATTCAAGCCTCTCGCGGATAGTTGAAAACAGCACCAACACAAAAGAAAATCCAAGCGCCGCCCCAAAACCATACACTCCAGATGCCAAAAATCCATGCGCCTGCCCGACATTCAGCAGCGCCACGCCAAGCACAGCACAGTTTGTAGTAATCAGCGGCAAAAATACTCCAAGCGACTGATGCAAAATCGGCGAAGTTTTATTCACCACCATCTCGGTAAAGCCCACCACAGCGGCGATTGTAACAATAAAAGCAATGGTTTGCAGGTACTCCAGCCCAAACGGAATCAAAATATAATTGCTAATAATATAGCTTGAAAGGCTCGCCAGCGTCAGCACAAAAGTAGTGGCAAAGCCCATTCCAATCGCAATTTCTACTTTTTTAGATACGCCCATAAACGGGCACAGCCCCAAGAATTTGACCAGCACAAAGTTATTCACCAAAATGGTGCTAACCAAAATTAGCAGATATTCATTCATAAAAGCTCGCACAAAGCCTGATGAATATCGGCTAATTCATTCGCGGTAACGGCTGCCAGTTTGGTTTTTATTCTGCTTTTTGACAAAGAACGAATTTCATAAATACAGGCATCTGAGCCTTTTTTCAGCTTGCCTCTATTACTAATAAAATAACGATAAGGAATATTATTTTCAATAATAACGCTTGAAAGTGGCACTACTACAACAGTTTCAAATAAAGTTGTATCTTGATTATCGCTCAAAATAACAGCGGGGCGAAGTTTGCCAATTTCGCCAACCTTAGCAGGGTCAAAATCAACCAAATAAATATCGCCTTTATTCAAATTCATTCAATCCATCTCCTGCCGCCCCGTCGCCTATTGGGTCAAGCATTTGCGCTTTGGCGGCGCGTTTGGCATTTTTTAAGCGTTTTTTCTTTTTCAAACCCTCTAAAAATTTTAAGAAATCTGCCTTAAAATAATTAGGAACAAAATAACCAATTTCTTCTTTTTTCCTGCCATTAACAATATTAATCACTTCGTTGGTTTGGAAAAAATCAACTGATTTTCGCATATCTGCCATGGTTGCTCTTAACATAATTCCTCCTTTAGATAAATCATTATGTTACATTAAATGCAACATTAAAATTACATAATTTTTAGCAAACCAAGCGAACTAATCAGCAGCAATCCGCTGCCGACCCAGCGCTTAAATAAAGCATCATTTTGGATGATTTTCTGGTGCAATTTTAGTCCAATAATATGCCCAATCGCCGCCACCGGAAGCAGGCTCAGGGACAATTTCCAATCAATAAAAACCTCAAAT
>JAAOIF010000089.1 GCA_015163925.1 Candidatus Thioglobus sp. | reverse complement strand
CTGGCGGAAAATATCCAAAAATCTCTATCATATAACGCTGATATAGATTATAATTATCGGCTTTTTAGCGTTAATAATTTTCACAGGAACTGAAATTTATGCCCGAACAACAGATAGACCTCAAAAAAAGACGCTTGCTCACAAATGCCACAAGCGTTGTCGGGGCGGTCGGGGCGGGGTTTGTGGCTTGGCCATTTTTATCCACTTGGAATCCATCAGCCAAAGCCAAAGCCGCCGGCGCTCCGGTTGATGTTGATATTAGCAAATTAGAGCCCGGGCAGTTAGTAAGGGTGCTGTATCGCAAAAAACCGGTGTGGATTTTCAAACGAGATAAGCAAACTCTTGCCGCTTTAAAATCCTTAGACGCTGAATTGGAAGACCCAAATAGTTCTGGAAATTCCAAGCAGCAGCAGCCAAAATACATCACTGAAAATTACCGTTCGCTGAAGGCTGAGGTTGCTGTGATTGTCGGCGTTTGCACACATTTAGGCTGTTCGCCCACTTACCGGCCAGAACTCGGAGCGGCAGATTTAGGCGGCGAGAGTTGGAAAGGCGGATTTTATTGCCCCTGCCACGGCTCAAAATTTGACCTCGCCGGACGAGTATATTCCGGCGCTCCAGCACCAACTAATTTAGAAATTCCCAAGTATCATTTTGTCTCCGATGCCCTCATCAGAATCGGCGTTAGCCCAGATTCCCACGAGGTTACGCCGATTTTCAAATCCAATAAATTGACTTAAATTATGGATAATAATAAAAATTGGATTGACCAAAGATTTCCGCTGACGAAGGTTTGGAATGAGCATTTAGCCGAATATTACACGCCGAGGAATTTCAACTTTTGGTACTTTTTTGGCTCTCTGGCAATACTGGTTTTGGTGATGCAAATTGTTACTGGAATCTTTTTGACAATGCATTATAAGCCCGATGAGGCGTTTGCTTTTGCCTCGGTGGAATATATTATGCGTGATGTGAATTGGGGCTGGCTGATGCGTTATCTGCATTCCACTGGGGCTTCGGCGTTTTTTGTTGTGATTTATTTGCATATGTATCGGGGGCTGCTGTATGGCTCATATAAATCGCCGCGGGAGCTGATTTGGATTTTGGGAATGATACTTTATATTGCGCTGATGGCGGAGGCGTTTATGGGATATGTGCTGCCGTGGGGGCAAATGTCCTACTGGGGGGCGCAGGTGATTATCTCATTATTTGGCTCAGTGCCGGTGATTGGGCCAGATTTACTGATATGGATTTTAGGCGATTATGCGGTGGGCGACCCGGCGCTAAATCGCTTTTTTGCCTTGCATGTGATAGCCTTGCCGCTGATTTTAGTAGTGTTAGTATTTTTGCATATTGTGGCTTTGCATACTGTCGGCTCAAACAATCCGGACGGCATTGAAATTAAAAAGAATAAAGACAAAAACGGCATTCCTAAAGACGGAATTCCATTTCACCCTTACTACAGCGTCAAAGATATTGTTGGCGTGGTGGTGTTTTTAATGCTATTTTCCGCAGTAGTATTTTTTGCCCCAGCGATGAATGGTTACTTCTTAGAAAGTGCTAATTTCATTGAAGCCAACCAGCTCAAAACCCCAGAGCATATCGCCCCGCTTTGGTATTTAACCCCTTTTTATTCGGTGCTGCGGGCAATTCCGCCGATGTTCGGCTCGCAGTTTCCGGGCGTGGTCGGAATGTTTGCCGCCTTGCTAATTCTCATCGCTTTGCCGTGGCTGGACCGCTCAAAAGTCAAATCAATCCGTTATCGCTCATGGCCTTACAAAGTGGCTCTCGGGGTTTTGGTGCTGAGTTTTGTAATGCTCGGCTGGCTCGGAATGCAGCCGGTAACGCCACTTTATGCGATTTTAGCGCGAATATTTACCATCAGTTATTTTGGCTTTTTTGTGCTGATGCCATGGTTTACTGCAATCGGCAAAACCAAGCCTGTGCCTGAGCGGCTGACGGAGTAATTTATGCAAAAAACACTCAAAAAAATACTAATCGCCGGAATTTTCGCCGGAATTTCTGTGAATATTTTGGCAGCAAATACTGTTAATTTAACCGCCGCCAACACTAATATTTTTGATAAAAAATCACTCCAAAATGGCGCTTATTTATTTATGAATAATTGCTCCGGCTGCCACTCAATCTCATTTATGCGTTACAATCGGCTCGGCAAAGATTTGGGAATTGCAGACTCAGAAGTGAGAGAAAATCTGATGTTTAATGCCTCAAAAATCGGCTCTCAAATTATCTCTTCAATGCCTCAAGAGGGGGCAGTTCGCTGGTTTGGAGCAACTCCGCCGGACCTCTCGCTGTCGGCTCGCTCGCGTGGGACTGATTGGATTTACACCTATTTGCATAGTTTTTATTCCGACCCAAAAGCCTTATTTGGAGTCAATAATAAACTCATAGAAAATGTCTCCATGCCGGATGTTTTGTGGCATTTGAAACAAAGCAAATCGCCGCAGGATTTTGATAAAGATGTCCGTGATATTACTAATTTTTTGGACTATGTAAGCGAGCCGGCAAAGCTAATTCGGATAAATTTAGGCTATAAAGTTTTGGGCTTTTTATTGATTCTTTTGATTCTTGCATATTTGCTCAAAAAAGAATATTGGAAAGATGTGAAATATGGAAAATGGCGTGCTAAAAAATGATTAAAAGTATTATTAAAAGTACTATTTAAAGTACTAATTAAAATATTAATTTAAAAAGGATATTATTATGTTAACCAGACCAAACCCTTCTTCAACAACACTTTACTCCTCTGATGAAGAGATGGAATCGCATGCGGTGCGTTTTATTATGGCGGAAAAAAACATTGAATGCGAAATTGTCAGCATAAAAATTAATGAAATTCCAGAGGAAGTTTTGGAGCTAAATCCTTGCCAAACTCTGCCGACTTTATTTGACCGCGGAATGGTTTTGTATGATTTATCCGTTATCACCGAATACTTGGATGAGCGCTTTCCGTTCCCGCCATTGCTGCCGGTTGACCCGATTGAAAAGGCTGAAAAGCGCCTGCTGATTTTCCGTTTCACTCGTGCTGAGGGCTGCTGGTATGAGTTGGTGAAAACCATTTTCAATGGCAATAAAAAAGATGCCGCCAAGGCTAGGAAAATTCTCTCCAGCAATTTGATTGAATTAATTCCGCTTTTTGCCCATCAGCCATATTTTAAAAGTGATGAAATGAGCGTTTTGGATGCTTGCCTTGCTCCACTTTTATGGCGGCTAAAAGCTCTGGACATTGATTTAGGCACTAAGGGCAAGCCAGTTTATGACTACGCCGAACGCCTATTTAAAAAGGAAAGTTTCCAAGCCAGCCTGACCGATTGCGAAAAAGAATACGGCAAAAAATAGTCAAAATTACTATTAAAATTATTAGTTTTCACCCAAGCAATTTTTGCACTTTTGCCGCAAACTCTTGGCTACAATTTTGATTAAAAACCGCCACTTCAACATCAGAATAAGCCTTTAACGCAGTCGCATTATCCAAATTATTTGGCGAAATCTGGTTTAACACTAACAGCAAAACTCGCAGATTATGCTCTTTGGCAGCCCGCAAACTCAGCAGCGCTTGGTTGATTGCGCCTAATTCGTCCTTCACCACCAGCACCAGAGGCAACGCCAAAGCCGCCGCTAAATCAGCATTTAACAGCTGAGTTGCAAGCGGAGAATACAGCCCGCCAGCGCCTTCAAGTATCACAAAATCATCAGTATTTTTAGGCTTGGAAGCCGCCAGCAAATCATTCAAAGTAAGACTAATTCCTGCGGCGCTGCTGGCTTTTTCGCCACTCACGCATGCCTCAAATCGATACTTGCAAACCGCCGCTAACGGCTCTGGGCGGGCGCAAGCTTGGTTTAACAAATCCGCATCTTTGGGCAATAATCCGCTGGCACTGGGCAAACAATCACTCTCAATCGGCTTTCTGGCAACCACCCTAAATTGCCCGTTCAGCGCCTTGATAATCCGCTCGGCAATAAATGTTTTGCCGACATCGGTGCCGCTGCCGCTAATAAACAATCCTTTCATAACGCATAATTTTAACAGCAAAAATGTATAATATCGCCTATGCATCAAAACTTAAAAACCAATTTTTGCACGCTGGAGCTAAATTCGCCGATTATGCTGCTGTCCGGCTGTGTCGGTTTCGGCGAGGAATACACCCGTATCAAAGGCTTTTCCAATAAAAATGTCGGCGGCGTTTTTCTCAAAGGCACAACTTTAGAGCCGCGGCTGGGCAATCCGGCGCACAGAATTTTTGAGACTCCGAGCGGAATGCTAAATGCTATCGGCTTGCAAAACCCCGGCGCTGATGCGGTAATTGATGAAATTCTGCCGAATTTGGATAAGTCTGAAACCCGCTTTATCATTAACATTTCCGGCGCTTCGGTGGAGGAATATGGCGAAATTGCCAAGCGTTTTGACGATACTGAAATTGACGCTATTGAGATTAATATTTCCTGTCCGAATGTCAAAGAGGGCGGCGTGGCGTTTGGAAATGACCCGGATATGAGCTATCGGGTGGTGGAAATTTGCCGCAAAAACACCAGCAAGCCGCTGATTACTAAGCTCTCGCCGAACCAAACTGATATTGCTTTTTCCGCCCAGCGCTGTATTGATGCCGGCACTGATGGCTTGGCGGTTATTAACACGCTGATGGGAATGGCGATTGACACTACAACTCGGCGGGCGATTATTGGCAACAATCAGGGCGGGCTGTCGGGGCCGGCGATTAAGCCGATTGCGCTGCTGAAAGTCCATCAGGTTTATCAGGTCAGCAAGCGCCATAATGTGCCGATTGTCGGTCAGGGCGGCATTACTACTGCAAATGATGCGTTGGAATTTCTGCTTGCCGGCGCTGCTGCTGTCGGCATCGGCACTGCTTTGTTTTACGACCCGCTGATTTGCACTAAAATTAACGCCGAAATTAGCCAATATTTAATTGATAATAAGCTTGAAAATGTTGCTGATTTGGTCGGAACTTTACAATTAAATAACTTTATTTCGGACTGTAAATAGACTAAAATAAAACTTTTTTTCAACCTATTTTTAATTATGCAAGTCCTAACTTCAGCCATCAGCAGCATCAGCGAACTCAAAGCAAATCCCATCAAAACCTTAGAAAGCGGCAACGGTGAGGCGGTTGCAATTCTCAATCACAACAAGCCGGCGTTTTACTGTGTGCCGGTTGAGGCTTATGAAAA
>JAAOIF010000088.1 GCA_015163925.1 Candidatus Thioglobus sp. | reverse complement strand
ACCGCCGCGAATTAGCTCTTGTTGGGCTTGGCTGAGGTGGGCGGCTTCCTCAATGGTTTGCGCCGAAACAACGCTTTGGAGCTGGACTTTGGTCATTCTTTGCAGAAAAATCAGACTTGCCGGGCGTTTTTGGATACTATTAATGTGGAAATTGTCAAGGCGCTTTCCAGCGTGACCATCAACAAGGACAGTGCCGCCAGCGATATTGAGCAGCAGGATAATCAGGCGGCAGAACCTCAGCATCAGCCGGCAAAAAACGCAAATACTGACAGCCAGCAAGCCCAAAAATCAGACCAAACTTATGTCAGAACCGCAGAAAAAGTCGGCAGAAATCAGCCCTGCCCATGCGGTTCAGGCAAAAAATATAAACAATGTCATGGCAAAAATAATTAATTATATCGGGCTGATGGCGGGCACCAGTTTGGACGGCGTGGATGCTGTAATCGTGGATTCTGCTTGCAAAAAAATCCTCGCCTCGCACTTTTTGCCTTATCCAAAAGAGCTAAAAAATCAGCTGAAAAACTTGGCTAAAAATTCTCAAACTAACTTAAAAACCATTGCCGAATTGGATATTACTGTTGCCAGAATTTTTGCCAAAGCCGCTAATCAGTTGCTCCAGCGGGCAAAAATTGACGCTAAAAATATTCAAGCAATCGGCTCACACGGGCAAACAATTTACCATCAGGGCGGCAATTATTCTTGGCAAATCGGGCATGGGGCGCTGATTTCCGAGCTAACTGGAATTACTACTGTGGCGGATTTTCGTATGCCAGACATCGCCGCCGGCGGACAGGGAGCGCCGCTGACGCCAAAATATCACCAATATTTGCTTGCTGGCAAGGACGGAGTTTTTGTCAATTTAGGCGGCATTGCTAATATTACCATCGTCAAAAATTCAACAGTTTGCGGCTTTGATACCGGGCCGGCAAACACGCTTTTGGATAATTGGATTGCTGCAAAAAAACAACTGGATTATGATGAAAATGGCTTATGGGCAGGGCGTGGCAGCGTGGATGATGTGCTATTAAAAGCCTTGCTGGCGGATGATTATTTTGCCCAAAATCCACCAAAATCTACTGGCACAGAATATTTTAATCTGCGCTGGCTGGAGGCATATTTAACCGCCGAGCAGTCGGATATTGCCGTCCAGAGAACCTTGTTAGAGCTAAGTGCTGTCAGCATTTCAAGCCATATTCCAACTGGCTCAGATGTTTATTTGTGCGGCGGCGGAGTGCATAATTTGCTGTTAGTGGAAAGGCTCAAATCGCAAAATCCAAACAGTAAAATCACCACCACAGCAGCCCTAAACGCCGACCCAGATTTCGTTGAAGCCGCCGCCTTCGCCTATTTTGCTCAGCAAACCTTAGCCGCCAAACCCTCAAATTTACCAGAGGTCACAGGCGCAAAATCCACTCGAATTTTAGGGGCAATTTATGCAAAATAACAAAATAACACTTATTCAGCCGGACGATTGGCACTTACATTTGCGTTCGGGGGCGGCGTTAAAAGCGGTGGCAAAATTCAGCGCAGCGCAGATGGGGCGGGGGATTATTATGCCAAATCTCAATCCGCCGGTGCTGAGTGCGGCGGACGCTCAGGCTTATCAGGCGGAGATTTTGGCGGCGCTGCCGGCGGATTCAACTTTTGAGCCGCTGATGGTGCTTTATCTGACCGACCAGACTACGCCGAAAACCATTGCTGATGCGGCTCAGAGCGTTACTGCCGCCAAGCTTTATCCGGCTGGGGCGACCACCAATTCTGCCAGCGGAGTTAGTAATATTAGTAACATTTATCCGGCTTTGGAAATGATGCAAAAGCTTGCTGTGCCGCTGTTAGTGCATGGTGAGGTGACCCGTCCGGAGGTGGATATTTTTGACCGTGAGGCGGTTTTTATTGATGAAATTTTGAGCAAAGTGACGGCTGATTTTCCCGATTTGAAAATTGTTTTTGAGCATATTACTACTAAAAATGCAGTGGATTTTGTGCTGGCGGCAAGTGCTAAAATCGCCGCTACAATCACTCCACAGCACCTGCTGAAAAATCGGAATGATATGCTCGCCGGCGGCATCAAACCACATAATTATTGCTTGCCGGTGCTCAAGCGTTTGAGCCATCAGCAAGCGCTAATTCAGGCGGCAACCAGCGGCAATCCTAAGTTTTTCTTAGGCACAGATTCTGCCCCACACAGCAAAAATGACAAGGAATCTGCCTGTGGCTGTGCCGGAGTTTTCTCCGCCCCGTATGCGATTGAGCTGTATGCCCAGGCGTTTTTTGATGCTGGCGAGCTTGATAAATTAGAGGATTTTGCCTCAAAATTTGGCGCTGATTTTTACGGCTTAAAGCAAAATTCTCAGAGAATTACTTTGCAAAAACAAGATTGGAAAGTGGCAACAGAATTTGCTTTTGCCGGCGGAGTAATTGTGCCATTTATGGCTGGGCAGACGCTTTCTTGGCAGTTGGTTTAGAAGTTTTTTAGCAATTTTTTCAGTCTTAAAATCGCACTGTTTTACGATTTTGTTTGAGGATTCCACGCTGAGATTTTGCCTCCAAACGCTTGGCGATTTTGGCTTTTGAGACTTTGGTTTTTTTCCTTGATTTTGTTACTTTCAAAGCCTTTTCCACCAAGTCATTTAGCCGCTTTATGGCGTTTGCCCGATTTTTTTCCTGAGTGCGAAACTGGTCGGCTTTGATGATAATTATTCCGTCTTTTGACAATCTAAAATCGTTTAGTTTGAGTAATTTTTCCTTCTCATCAGCGCCCAGACTTGAGGCAGAAATGTCAAATCGCAAGTGGATTCCGCTGCTGACTTTATTGACATTTTGCCCGCCTTTGCCACGCGAGCGAATGGCACTTAGCTCAATCTCAGCGGGCTTAATCAAAGTATTCCTTGGCGATTTTTGCATCCAATTTAATCTGCATTTTCAACGCCTCAAATGATTCAAATTTTTGTTCATCACGGATTTTTAACTTGAAAATCACCTCGGCAATTTCCCCATAAATATCTTGGCTGAAGTCAAAAATAAACACTTCCAAAATGACCGTTTCGCCGCCTACGGTAGGGCGTTTGCCGAGATTACAAACGCCTTTGAAAGTGTTATTTTTAAGTTTAATTTTGACTGCAAAAACTCCCTCCAGCGGACTGATTGAGCGTTTTATTGGAATATTAATAGTCGGAAAGCCAATGGTAGCACCGAGTTGCCGCCCACGGATAATTTTACCAGTAATGGAAAAATCGCGCCCGAGCATTTTTTTTGCCAGCTCAAAATCGCCAGTTTTGAGTAATTTCCGAATGCCCGAGCTGCTAATTCTGGCTTGCTGATGGAGCAAACTTTTGGCTTTTTGCACCTGAAAATCAAAGCTTTGCAGCAAGGCAAAATCGCCCTTACGCCCAGCGCCAAAGCGGAAATCATCGCCGATGAGGCAAAATCTGACTTGTAATTTATCCAGCAGAATTTTGCGAATAAATTCATCAGCGCTGAGTCTGGCAAAATTAGCGTTAAAATTTATAATCAAATGTTGCTCCAGCCCAAGCGCTTCAAGCAATTTGTGCTTTTCTTTGAAGCTGCTAAGTGTTGCCTGAGGCTTGCCAAAAAAGGCCTGCGGAGTGGGCGAAAACGAAATCAAAACTGACGGCAAATTCAGCTTTTTAGCGTGACTGACCAAACTTTTCAGAATTTGCTGATGCCCCAAATGCACGCCGTCAAAATTACCAATAGTTGCCACGCAGCCCTGCTGTGAGTGGAAATTATGCAATCCGCGAATGATTTTCATAATAATTTTAAGGCATTTTCCGGCTTGAAAAAATCCGCCATTTACTTTAAACCAAGCGGATTTTCAGGGTCAATTCCGTCCATAAATGGCTTGTCGACATCCTCGTGAGTCACCTGATAAACGCAGCCGATCCAATTATTGATAATTACATTTGTGGCGTTTCCCCAAGTATTATCAAGGGTTTCGGCGATTAGCTCGGCTGGAAAATCGTTAATATCCATTTCGCCAGCGTGTAATTTTGCTTGAAATTCATTCAAAATAGCTTGGTTTTGTGGGCTCAAATAATGTGCTGGAAATGGCGGATAATCGCTCCGAGTGCCGGCTAAAAATGCCATTACTTCCCGTTTATATTCCTTCAAAAGGCTGATAGTATCATACTCTGGGTGGCCTTGAAAAAACACCATTCTCAGCAAATCAGCACTCAGCGCCAAATGCACGCCGACCGCACTTTCAACCAATATTTTCACTCCGGCGGCCTCAAATTGCGCCTTGCTAATTTCATTAAAACGCGAGTGCGGCACATCAAAACAAGTATTCACGCCATGCATCAGCGGGTGCTGGCGGTCGGTTACCTGATGGGCAAAAATCCCCCAACACTTTTCCGCCATCAGTTGGCGCGGCTGGTTATAACGAAACTGAAAAACGCTATGAGTTGCAACGCAAGAAAACAAAGTGGAAGTCACATTTTCATACGCCCAATCCACCACGGATTTGAGCTGCTGATAAAAAACCTTGAGCAAATTCGGGTCAGCGCCGGTGATAATCAAAGCGTCAAGCCCACGCGATTTTATCTCATCAAAACTCTGATAATATTTGCTGATATGCTCCGCAGCCTTGTCGCCACGCCCGATTGCCGGCAGGGTGAAAGGGTGCAAATAGAATTGAGCAATCTGATTTGAACGCCCAATCAGGCGCACGAACTGGCGCTCAGTTGCCTCCAGCGCCGCATCCGGCATAATATTTAACAAGCCAATATGCAGCTCGCGAATGGTCTGATGGCTGGCACGATTGGTGGATAAAATCATCTCGCCCTCGTCTTTCAAGCGAGCAAAAGTCGGCAGATTTGAGTTAGCAATTAGCGGCATTTTGCCTCCGAAATTAGGTCAAAAACTGCCTTGGAATTTTTGCATAAATACAAATTTTCACTGTCAATTGTGCAGCCGAATTTATCGGCAATGGCTTGATATTTTGGCTTGCGATAGGCTAATAAATGCGGAAAAATCCAGCGCACAAAAGCATCTGGCTCAATCTGGGCTGTGTAAATTAAATTATTTTCCGCCAAGTAAATTGCTAATTGTTTGGCTAAAAAATCGGCGTTAAAATACAAAGGTTTTGGGTGAGTTTGCGCCCGCTCAATTAGCGCTGATTCGTTGGTTTCACTGGCGCGAATGTATAAAATCAGGCTGTGGTCGGCGAGAGTTTTATAGACTTTTTCATCATCCAATTCACACAAACTGCCGCCGGCATCGTTAATAAAATTATGCT
>JAAOIF010000087.1 GCA_015163925.1 Candidatus Thioglobus sp. | reverse complement strand
GCGGCTGTTTTGCCTCAAAATCTAAAGAGCAAATTATTGTAATTGATAAATCAATCAATTTGGCGGATGGGAAAAAATTTGTATTGTCAAAAGTTGCAAAAAAGCAGGAAAAAGTGCCAAAAAAACAGCCGGCTAAAAATTGGTCATTTCCCCTTAACAGCAAGGTTATCAAAGGGTTTTCACCAGAGCACAGCGGCATTACTTTTGCTACCACAATCGGGCAAGATGTTCGGGCTGTGAGCGCCGGAGTGGTAATTTATAGTGGCTCTGAAATCAAAAAATATGGCAAAATGATAATCATAAAACACCCGTTAGGATTTTATAGCGCTTATGCGCAAAACCATACGCTACGGGCGATTAAGGGCGAAGAGGTGCAGCAAGCGGATATAATTGCACTAACTGGAAAAACAGATTTTCACTTCAAAATGCGCAAATTTAAAACCCCGATTGACCCGCTAAGAGGCAAAAGTTTTTGATGGAAATTCCCCCTCGTTGCTGAATTTCAAAAGTGCTGATGAGGCTGAGGCGCTTGGATATTTAGTGCCAAATTATCAGGTGCGAAAGGCTTTGTATCAACGAATTAGCAAGGCTGAAAATATTAATTTGATGAATGAAATTACTGTTGATGATGTGAAATTTTGCGGCGATTATGCTGATATTTTATTTGCTAATGAGCAAAAAGTTCAGGCAAAATTAGTGATTGCAGCCGACAGTCGTTTTTCAAATATTCGCCGAAAAATGGGGATTGCGGCGCTGATGAAGGATTTTTCTAAAGTGATGATTGTGAGCAAAATGAGCCATACAAAATCGCACAAAAATATCGCTTTGGAGTATTTTGATTATGGGCAGACTTTGGCACTTTTACCAATGGTGGGCAAGGCTTCATCGGTTGTGCTGACGGTTACAACTGACAAATCGCAAGCGCTTTTGGATATGTCAAAGGCGGATTTTAACGCCAAAATTACTAATGATTTTAGGGGCGATTTAGGGCAAATGAGCCAAGTTGGGCAGCGCTATTCGTATCCGCTGGTCGGCGTGCATGCGCAAACTTTTATTGCCAAGCGGTTTGCGTTGATTGGCGATGCGGCGGTGGGAATGCATCCGGTCACGGCGCATGGGTTTAATTTAGGGCTGCGGGGGCAAAATATTTTGGCGAATTTGGTGAAAGAGGCGTTGTCCGCGGGGCAGGATATTGGCTCGCCGGCGCTGTTGAAATTGTTTGAGAAAAAGCATATTCGTATGACTAAATTGATGTTTTTTGGCACTAATGGAATTGTGGCTTTATTTACTAATGATGCCCCGGCAATCAAGCAGCTGCGGCGTTTTGTGCTGAAATTTGCCGAGCATTTTCCGCCGATTAAACACCTAATTACTAATCATTTGACCGAAGCGAAAAATCGTTTTCTGCCGCTAAAATGAGTGTTGATTTAATTAAATTAAGGCGCGAATATTGCAAAAATGGGCTGAAGTTTTGCCAGCTGAATGCCGACCCTTTTTTGCAGTTTGAGGCGTGGATGAGTCAAGCTGTTGAGGCGCAATTGACACTGCCAAATGCTATGAGTTTGGCGAGTGGAAATGCCGATGAGATAAGCCTTAGAACGGTTTTGCTAAAGTCATTTGATGAGCAGGGCTTTGTTTTTTTTACTAATTATCAGTCTAAAAAAGCGCTGCAAATTCAGCAAAATTCAAATGTGGCTTTGTTGTTTTCTTGGTTGGATTTAGAGCGCCAGATTAAGATTTCTGGCAAGGTGGAAAAGCTCTCCAAGCCGCAGTCTGAACAGTATTTTGCCTCCAGACCAAGGGAATCTCAGCTCGGCGCTTGGGCTTCAAAACAATCCTCAAATTTATCTTCACGGCAGGAATTATTGGATAAATTTGCAGCGCTAAAGCTTGAGTTTAAATCAGCAGTTCCAAAGCCCGATTTTTGGGGCGGCTACCGAGTTATCCCCATTAGCATTGAGTTTTGGCAGGGCCGAGAAAACCGTTTGCATGACCGATTTGTTTATAAAAAAACAGCAAATAATTGGGAAATTCAACGATTAGCGCCATAAATGGAATAATTTGTTAGGTTCTGTTTTTCCAATTTTTAGGATGACGGCTGCCGTGTATTACAGCAATAATAATTATTGCATTTTCCTCAACCAAGTAAAACAAATTAAAGGGAAAGCGCCTGATAACAGTGCGATGTAAATCTCTATAGATTTTTTCATATCCTAAGACATTTTGAGATATTATTTTTGTTATATTTTCAATTTCTGCAAGAAAATCATAGCCTAATCCTGATTTTTGCTGCTCATACCATTGTGCCGCATTTTCAATATCTTGTTCTGCCTCGGGACGAAAATATATTGCAAATTTCACAAACGATTTTTGATGTTATTAAGCACAGTATTAATTTCGCGTCCTTTATTGCCATCTACAATATAGGCATCTAAGCGTGCATCCAATTCTTTTTTTTGTGCTTGAGTGAGCGAGCCGAGCTGTTCTTGCCCGATACTATCCCAAAGATCTTCAACAAGTTGGATTTTGGCATTAATAGGCAATGTTTTTAATTCTGCTAACATATAAATTTCCTTTTTTAGATTGCTTATTGTAGCATTATTTATCCATTTACAGGAAAATTTATCCGATGGCAAATGGTCGGCTGGAATGAATTATTAGGGTTTTAAATTTTGAATAACTGCTTGGGCATCGGGTTTTTTGCCAGTCCAAAACTCAAAACTGGCAGCTGCTTGCCCGACTAACATTCCTAAGCCATCGCTGATAACCCTTGCCCCGTGGGCTTTTGCCCAATTCATAAACGGGGTTTGCTTGCCATACATCAAATCGTAGCAAACCGCTCCAGCCGCACAGCCATCGGCGATTGCGGGCATTTGGTTATCTAACGAGGCGCTGGTGGCGTTGATGATAATATCAACTGGCTCGTTTTTGATTTTTTCCAAGCCGAAGCCGCAGGTTTTGCCATATTTGGAAAAATCCTCAGATAGCTCTAAAGCCTTTGAGGCATTGCGATTGGCGACCATTAGCCGCTTTGGATTTTGCTCTAATAATGGCAAAAGTATGCCCCGAGTTGCCCCGCCTGCGCCTAAAATCAAAATGGTTTTGGCGTTTAATTCAAGCTCTAAATTTTCCATTAAATCGCTCACAAGCCCTGTGCCATCAGTGTTTTCGCCAATAATATCAGCGCCTTGAATTTTAATAGTATTAACAGCTCCGGCGATTTTGGCGTAAGCGCTGTGCTGGTGGGCGAGCTGGAAAGCGTCTAATTTGAACGGCACGGTAATGTTAAATCCGCTGCCGCCTTGTTGGATGAAATCCGCCGCCGCCGCTGCAAATCCGTCAGTTGGCGCTAAGATTTTTTGATAGCTGATGGAAATGCCGGTTTGCTCGGCAAATTGCTGGTGAATGCTGGGTGAGAGCGAATGCTGAATCGGGTTGCCGAACACTGCAAAACGCTTCATAGCTAATCTTTTTTAGTGATTGGCTTGGCTGTTTTTGGCTTCGGCTCAGATTTTTGCTGGCGATTCTGAGGCTTTCTTGGATTTTTATTTTGCACTCGGTTTTGCTGGCGGCTGCGATTACGGTTACGATTGCGGTTGCGATTACGATTTTGATTGTAATTCCGGCTGCTGGGTTTTTTGTTTTTACTATTAAATAGAATCTTTTTAATCCTCTCCAGCAAGGATAATTTCTGCGCCGGAACGCGAGTATTCGGGCGATTTACATTGATAACCGGCGCCTCATCAGCAACGCTCAAATCATTTTCAAGCAAATTATGCTGCGGCTTGGAAATGCCTTGATAACTTTTGTGATGGGATTTTTTATCACCCTTTTGATTATTAATGCTGAAATTCGGGAATTGCATATAAGGGTTGGGCAGCAGGGTGATTTGCACCTCGTGCTTATTTTCTAATTGAATAATATCGGCGCGTTTTTCATTCAGCAAATAAGTGATGACATCAACCGAGGATTGAATGGTTAAATTCTGTGTTTGATTTGAGGCATTGCAGTTGTCTTCAAGTTGCCTGAAAATACTCAAAGCAAGGCTCGGAACGGTTGGCGTAGTGCCGCGGCCATCGCAGGCAGGGCAAGTCTTTTCAACCGATTCGGTGATGGAACTCATCAGCCTTTGCCTTGACATTTCTAACAATCCGAACTGTGAAATAGTGCCGATTTGGATGCGCGAGCGGTCTGATTGTGTGGCTTTTTCCATCGCTTTTTCAATGGCTGTGCGGTGCTCTTCGGTTGCCATATCAATAAAATCTATTACCACCAAACCGCCGATGTCCCTGAGCTGTAGCTGAATTGCAACTTCTTTTGCGGCTTCTAAATTAGTGTTGTAAGCGGTTTCCTCAATGTCTAAACCTTTGGTGGCACGGGCGGAATTTATATCAATTGAAGTCAGCGCCTCAGTTGGGTCAAAGACAATGGTAGCACCGGTTCGCAAGGATACTTCGCGTTTGAAAATGGAGCGAACCTGCGCCTCAATGTCCATATGAACGAATAATGAATGTTCGGATGCGTCAAATAATTTAATTCGGTCCAAATAATGCGGCAGGACGAAACTGATGAATTCTTTGGCGTTTTTGAAAGTGGTCAAATCGTCAATAATCACGCTATCAGTGTCTTCTCGGAGATAATCGCGCAGAGTGCGGATGATAATGTCGCTTTCCTGATAGATTAAAAAAGGCGCTGGGCGCTGCTCGGAGGCGGTGTTAATGGAGCTCCACAGCTCGGAGAGGTAATCCACTTCCCATTGCAATTCTTCCAAACTTTTGCCGCTACCGGCGGTGCGAATAATCAAACCAGAATCATCCGGCAAGCTAATTTGCTTTAGCACTTCTTTCAATGCGTAACGCTCAGAACTGTTGATTTGCTTGGAGATGCCGTGATTTTGGTCATTATTTGGCATCAAAATCATATATGCGCCGGCGAGGTTGATGTAAGTGCTAAGGGCTGCACCCTTGTTGCCGCGCTCTTCTTTTTCAACCTGAACGATGATTTCTTGTCCCTCTTGCAAAACATCGCTAATTGTGAATTTGTCGCCTTGCGGTTTGGCGCTGCCGTATAGGCTTTTGGCGACTTCTTTGAATGGCAGAAAGCCTTGCCGTTCCTTGCCGTAATCGATAAAAGCGGCTTCTAAAGATTGCTCAACTCGGGAAATTACCCCTTTGTAAATATTGCCTTTGGTTTTCTTATTAAGGCTGGTGATTTCACTCTGAGCGCTGATGGCTGGTGCAAAATTCAGGCTGAAAACTCTTTGACATTTGCTGGCATCGGCATTTATCATCCT
>JAAOIF010000086.1 GCA_015163925.1 Candidatus Thioglobus sp. | reverse complement strand
TGATTTAGTATGCTTGGAAACATTAGCATTAGTAAGGCGATATTTTTTATGTATTATTTGTAATTCTTTAAGCATTTGATTAACCGAGCAAGCGCTCCAGCACGAATTTAGAGCCAAAATAAGCCAGTAATAAAAGCCCGAAACCCACTTGAATAGCGTTAATAGGTTGCTTGCCGCGCCAGCCGAAGAGCTTTCTGCCGAAGACTAAAGTGGCAAAAATAATCCACGCCAGCAAGGACAATGTGGTTTTATGCACCAAGTGCTGGGCGAATAAATCGTCAATAAATACAAAGCCGCTAATTAGCGATAAAGTCAGCAGATAAAAGCCGATTCTGAGGCTTTGAAAGAGTAATTGTTCCATAGTTTGCAGCGGCGCAAGTTTGCTAATAAATCTGTTAATTTGCCGCTCGTGCAAGTGTTTCTCTTGGATTTTCAACAGTACCGATTGGCACACAGCCAGCGTCAGCAGGGCATAAGCGCTCATTGATAAAAAAATATGCGAAGCCAAATTCAGCGGAATAATTTTGGCGTTAGTGTCAGGAAAAATCAGACTAAAAATTATCACCAAAGCCGCCAGCGGATACAGAAAAATCCCGAGCGCATGCACCGGTTTGGAAATTGACGCTAAAAATAATAAAATCGTAATCAGCCAAGCTACAAAAACCGCAGCATTTGCCAAGCCAAAAATAATTCCATTGCCAGCCCAAAAATCACTAAAACTCAGAGCTTGAGCAAGAATGGCAAAACTCAGCAAAATCCAGATGGTTTGCTGGTATTTGTGTTGTGGATTATTTTGGGTGAAATGCCGCGTCAGCAAAAGTGCGGCGGCGAAATAAGCGATAATTGTGAAGTAAGATAAAAGCATTGGCAAAAGTTTTGATAAAAGATGACTATAATACGATATTTTTCAGCCATAATTGTTAAAAATGTTTGATAATTTGACTCAGCGCCTGAGCGGCAGTTTTAAAGCTTTACAAGGCAAAAATAAACTTTCCGAAGCTAATATTAAAGAGGCGATTAGTCAGGTGCGGCGGGCTTTGTTAGAGGCAGATGTGGCACTTGAGGTGGTTACAGAATTTCTGCAAAAGGTGCAAACTGAGGCGCTCGGACTCAAGGTTGGCGAGGGTTTAAGCCCGTCTCAAGCGTTTATTAAATTGGTGGAAACCCAGCTGACGGAAATTATCGGCGGTGAAAATCAGGCGCTAAATCTCAAGACTCAAGCGCCGGCTGTGGTGCTGCTGGCGGGTTTGCAAGGCACTGGCAAAACCACTTCTATCGCCAAATTAGCCAATTATCTCAAGCAGCGAGAGGGCAAAAAAGTGCTGCTGGTGAGCGCTGATGTGTATCGTCCGGCGGCGATTGAGCAGTTGAAAATATTGGCAAAGCAAATTGAAGTTGAGTTTTTTGAGACTAACGGCAAGCCAGAAAAAATCGTAGCAGCCGCTAAAAAACACGCTCAAAAGCAATTTTTTGATGTGCTGCTGGTGGATACTGCCGGGCGTTTGCACATTGATTCTGAGATGATGGACGAGATTGCCGCCTTGCAGAAAAAAGTCAATCCGATTGAGACTTTATTTGTGGTTGATGCAATGACCGGTCAGGACGCAGCCCATACTGCTAAAGCATTTGCCGATGCCTTGCCGCTGACCGGAGTGATTTTGACCAAAACTGACGGCGATGCCAGAGGCGGCGCGGCGCTGTCGGTGAGAAATATTACCGGCAAGCCGATTAAGTTTTTGGGAGTCGGCGAAAAAATTGACGAATTAGAGCCATTTCACCCTGAGCGAGTGGTCTCACGGCTGCTCGGCATGGGCGATGTTTTGTCGTTAGTGGAGGAAATTTCACGCAAAGTTGATAGCAAAAAGGCAGAAAAATCCGCCAAAAAAATGGCAAAAGGGCAATTTGACTTATCCGATATGCGCGAGCAGTTGCTGCAAATGGAGCAAATGGGCGGTATGGAGGCGCTGATGGGCAAGCTGCCGGGCATCGGGCAAATTCCTGATAGCGTTAAAAATCAGGTTATGGGCAGTCTGGAGACTACAAAAATGGTTGCAATTATTAATTCTATGACTCCAAAAGAACGCACGCACACCAAGCTGATAAAGGGTTCTAGGAAAAATCGCATCGCCAAAGGCTCGGGCACAAATCCTCAGGCGGTGAATAAATTGCTAAAACAGTTTGAGAAAATGCAAAAACAAATGAGGAAAATGGGCGGCGGCAAAATGCAAAAAATGATGGCAAAAATGTCCGGTATGCCCGGAATGTCAGGTGCTGAAGGCGGAATGCCAGATTTATCAAAAATGCAATTACCCACCGGCGGCAACAAATTTCCGTTTTGACTTAATTTAATTTTGCTTTAATTTTTGCTGCAAATCAGTAATAAATTTGTCTGAAAAAGGCTTGGCGTTAAGGGCTTTAGCTTGATTAACTTTTTCTAAAGCCTCAGCAAAACGCCCTTGTTTGTAAAGAGAATACGCCCAGCGCCGCCAAGCTGGGGCATAATTTTCATCCAATTTAACACTTTGGGAAAAGGCTTTATTGGCTTTGGAGTAGTAGCTGTGGGAGTTTTCACCCTTGATGCTGTAAGCGGTGGCGAGGTCGGCAAGTAGCGCTGATTTTTGCGGGTCGGCGGCGACTAATTCTAATGCTTTTTCCAAATATTTAATCGCCTCATCGGCGTTATCGCCTTTCATCATAACTCGGCTAAAGCCCCAGTACGGCTGGAAATTCTCGGGGTCAAGCAGCCAAGATTGGTTGTAACGGCGCATGGCAAAATCGGCGTTTCCGGCTTGCATAAATTTTTCCCCTTGCTGCCACCAGAGCCTGCTGGCGGCGTTTCTGTCGCCGAATTTTACTACTACTTTATTGATGAAATTTTGCTCCATTTGCTTGAGCTGATGGGATTTTTTGAGTCCCGGAGTTGCATATTTTGGAAAATTATCAACTCTAATTTTTATGCTATTTTCAAATTTATTACTGCTGCAGCCGCTGAGGAAAATCGCTGAAAAAACTATTAGTAAGGCGGCAAAAAAAGTTGATAAAAAAGTTCTGAAAATCATTTTTGCTCAATGCGGTAGCGGGCGGAGCGGGCGTGAGCTTGCAGGCCTTCGCCGTCAGCCAGAGTGGCAGCGATTGCCCCGAGTGCGGCGGCGGATTGTTTTGAAGCAAAAATCAAACTGGATTTTTTCTGAAAATCATATACCCCGAGTGGCGAGCAAAACCGCGCTGTGCCTGAGGTTGGCAGCACATGGTTGGGTCCGGCGCAATAATCGCCCAGCGCCTCGCAAGTATTTTTGCCCATAAAAATTGCCCCGGCGTGCTTGATTTTTTCCAGCACTTGCTCAGGATTTTCAACCGATAATTCCAAATGTTCAGGCGCAATTTGGTTGGAAATCTCAATCGCCTCAGCAATATTTTTAGTCTGAATTAAAGCCCCGCGATTTGCAAGTGCTACTTTAATGATACTTTTTCTGTCCATTTCTGGCAGCAGTTTTTCTATGCTATCACTGACTTTTTTGATGAAATCGGCATCTGGGCAAAGCAAAATGGACTGGGAATTTTCGTCGTGTTCGGCTTGTGAAAATAAATCCATAGCAATCCAATCGGGGTCGGTTTTGCCATCACAAATGATTAAAATTTCACTCGGGCCGGCAATCATATCAATCCCGACTTGCCCGAATACAGCTCGTTTTGCGGCGGAGACATAGGCATTTCCGGGTCCGACAATTTTATCCACTTTCGCCACAGTTTTTGTGCCATACGCCAGTGCTGCTATGGCTTGTGCGCCGCCGATGGTGAAAACTTGGCTGACTCCGCTGATGTGAGCGGCTGCCAAAACCAATGGATTGCTGATGCCATGCGGGGTGGGGACGGTCATAATGAGTTCCTCCACGCCGGCGACTGTGGCTGGAATGGCGTTCATTAGCACTGAGGACGGATACGCCGCTTTGCCGCCCGGGACATACAATCCGACCCGTTCTAACGGAGTAATTTTTTGCCCAAGCATTGTGCCGTCAGCCTCAGTTTCCGTCCAAGTGGTTTGTTTTTGTTTCTGGTGAAATGCTGTTATCCGCTTGGCAGCAGCCTCCAGAGCAGTTTTTTGCGATTTGTCCAAAGCCTCAAACGCAGCTTTTAATTCCGCTTTGGAAATGCTTAAATCCGCCATACTGCTGGCGGAAGTCTGGTCAAATTGGTTGCTGTAATCGATTAGCGCTTGGTCGCCGCGCTGGCGAATATTTTTGATAATTTCCTCTACAGTGCTGATGACAGCTGGATTTGCAACTGTTTCCCAAGCCAAAAGTTTTGCTAATTTTGCTTGGAAATCTGGCTGCTGTGAGCTTAGTTGAGTAATCATAAATTGCTGCAAACAGTTGCTAAATCACCGCTGCAATAGCATTTACCCAAGTTTTGATTTGGGAATTTTTAGTCTTAAACGCCGCCGCATTTACCACCAAGCGTGAAGAAATATCGCTAATATGCTCAAAAGCCTCTAAACCATTGGCTTTCAGAGTGTTTCCGCTATCAACCAAATCAACAATGCAATGGGCTAAACCGAGTGTCGGAGCCAGCTCCATAGCGCCGTAGAGCTTGATAATTTCGCAAGATTGCCCCTGCTGTTGAAAATATTGCTTGGCAGAATTGACATATTTTGTGGCAACTTTCAGAGTATTTTGCTCCAATTTTTCAGCGCTGGCGGCGGCAAGCATTAATTTGCACTTGGCGATTTTCAAATCTAATAGTTCAAAAATGCCTTGAGAGCCGTGTTCTAACAGCACATCTTTGCCGGCGATGCCAATATCAGCCGCCCCGTGCTGGACAAAAACCGGCACATCAGTGGCGCGAATTACGATAATTTTGACATCAGAAATATTAGTATCAAAAATAAGTTTCCTTGAATTTAGTTCTTCATCAGCAATTTCTAAGCCGGCTTTTTTGAGCAAGGGCAGGACTTGCTGGAGGATTCTGCCTTTTGAGAGTGCGATTGTTAGCATAATTTAGTCTTGCACCCGTTCGATTTGTGCGCCTAATAATTTGAGTTTTTCTTCAATGGTTTCGTAGCCGCGGTCAAGGTGATAAACTCGCTCAATTGTGGTCGTGCCTTTGGCTGCTAATCCGGCTAAAACCAGTGAGGCTGAGGCTCTGAGGTCAGTTGCCATCAGGTGCGCGCCGGTGAGTGAGGCCACCCCTTTGCAAAGCACCGTGTTGCCTTCTAAAGTCAGGTCAGCGCCCATTCGTGAGAGCTCTGGAATGTGCATAAAACGGTTTTCAAAAATGTTTTCAGTGATGGAGCTATGCCCGTCAGCAATGGCATTTAGAGC
>JAAOIF010000085.1 GCA_015163925.1 Candidatus Thioglobus sp. | reverse complement strand
CCTAAATGCCGCTGTGGAGATTTCTATTGAGGCAAGCAAAAGCAAGATTTCTGAATGGATTTATCCGCAAATTTACGCCGTTAGTAGTGAAAAATTTATTCCTCAGGATTTGAATTTGGATTTGCCGCCGACAGAACGCTTAGTAGCGATGAATATCAGCTGTTTAATAAATATCAGCAGACCAGTTTAGGGCTGAATAAATTGGCACAAATACACAAAAAAGTTAGTGCTAAAAATGCTCTGGCGGATTTAAAAAATTGGCTCTCAGAGGTAATATTTCAAGCCCAATCTGCCAAAACTCCGATTCAAATTCTTGGCTCTTTGGAGGCTGAAGGCTTGTATTTTGACCACGCTTGGGTGCTTGGAATCAACGCCGATTTTCTCCCGGCTGGGCTTAATTCTCCGCGTTTTATTCCGGCTAATATTGCCGCCGAGCATCAAATTCCTCATAGTAATTTTGAGCTGATAAACGCAGACGCAGCCCACACTTTGAGCAATTTAATCAATCTGGCTGATGAGGTAATTTGCAGTTATTCCAAGAGTGATTTGCAGGGCGAAAAGCATCCGTCTCCGCTGCTGGAATTTGATGAAAAAATCAGTCCGCCAGCGTCAAAACAGCAAGTTGTAGAGCTGGAAAATATCGCCGATGAGCAAGGTTTGAGGCTGGAAAATCATCAGGTCAGCGGCGGGGTAAATATCCTCAAAGACCAGATGGCTTGTGCCTTTAAGGGCTTTGTTCAGCGGCTGAATATTACTAATTTTGACACGCCGCATATCGGGCTAAATCGGCTGCAACAAGGAGAAATTATTCATCAGATTTTAGAGCAAATTTATCAACAAATTTCCACTCACGCCGAGCTGCAAAATTACTCTGAAAATCAGTTGGATAATTTGCTTAAAACCCTTACGGAGCAAGCGCTAAAGCCTTATCCGCACTCTGGATTTATTACTATTGAGCTTGCCCGAGTGCGGCAATTATTGCATCAATTTTTGACATTAGAAAAACGCCGAGAGGGCTTTGAGGTGGTTGAAACTGAGCAAGTTTTGGAGGCAAATATTGCCGGTTTGCGCTTTAATATTCGGCTTGACCGAGTTGATAATGTGGCTGGCGGGAGGATTATTTTTGATTACAAAACTGGAACTCTGCCCAGCAATCCTTGGTGTGGAGCGGCAATCAAAGAACCGCAGCTGCCAATTTATGCACTCAAAACCGCAGTGGATGGAGTGGCTTTTGCGCAAATATCGGCACAGAAAATCGGCTATATCGGCTTGGCAAAGGACCAAGATTTACTGCCAAATAAAACCAAACAGCAGCAGTCTTGCGAGGCGTGGGACGAGCAATTAAGCCTTTGGCAGCAGCGATTGGAGCAAGCCAGTTTAGATTATCAAAGTGGTAGGGCGGAGGTTTTACCGACTAAAGGCGCTTGCGTATTTTGTAAATATTCTGCGCTTTGTCGGATTGAATTTGCTTAATTTTTGTGAGATTTTTTAGCTTTTTTGGCAGCTTTTTCAGCTCTTAATTTCTTCTTAAAAAGCTTGTTTGCCTTTACAGTTTTCTTGCGACAATTCTTGAAACTGGGGTAGTTTGTGGCTTTTTTGGTGCATTTTTTTTCTATTTGTAATGTTGAGATTTTATGTGTTAATTTTTGCAAAGCATTGCTTTGACTTTTCTCAAATCTGCTTAATTTTTTCTCGGCGAAAGTAGGATTAATTATGAATAATCCGGCTAATATTATTGTTATTTTGAACATTTTTTATCCTTGAAGTTAGAAAATTAAAACGAAAATTATACCGTAAAAATCTGCCAAAATTATTAATTATGAAATTTAATAATTCTATATTTTTCAGCCTCAATCGCCTTGCTAATATCGCCTTTCAGCTCGGCGATCTTGATTTTTCCTAAGGCTGCAAACAGGATTTTGATAGGCTTAATATCAATTTTCAAAAGTCCAAAAATTTGCAGTAATTGCTCAAAACGAGCCTTGCGTCTGAGGGCATCAGTTTGGTTGAAAAATTCCAAAATCGCCTTATCATTTTGCTCGGAAAATTCAGCGGCAAACCCATACCACTGACTGCTTAAAAGCGCTAATTGCTGATAATTTTTAGGGCATTTAATCTGCGTGCATAATTTTTTTACTGCCTGAAAAGACTCATTGTGAAGCCAAATTGCAAACTTAATAATTGCTGCCTCGCCGGCAAATTCATCCAAAAATTCAAAGCCGTTAGTATGATTTTTATGCTGAATTTCGCCCAGCATCGGGAACACTTTTTGATAAGCTCCGCAAGCCAGCAAAACCTTGAAAAACGCTGATGGAGTAGGGTATGAGAGCGATTTGTCAAGTTCCTTAAAAACCCGCTCCGGCGTGAGTGCGCTGACCTCGCCCGAGGCCGTCATTTGCTGCATCAGCCGGTGTGTTGAGTGCGCTACTTTAAAGCCAAAAGGTTTGAATTTTGCAGCAAATCTCGCCACTCTCAGCACCCGCACCGGGTCCTCGCTAAAGGCAGCAGAAGTGTGTTTTAGCAAGCCATTTTGCAAATCTGCCTGCCCGTGAAATGGGTCAATCAGCCGCTCGCCGTCCAGCGCCATAGCGTTAATTGTCAAATCTCGGCGTGATAAATCTTGCTCCAAAGTAATGGTTTTGGAAGTGTCAAATTCAAAGCCCGTATAGCCGGCTGCGACTTTTCGCTCCAACCGAGCCAGTGCATATTCCTGCTGAGTTTCAGGGTGCAAAAACACCGGAAACGCCTTGCCCACTTGACGATAACCCAAATCCAGCATTTCCTCAACGCATGAGTCAATCACCACCCAATCCTGTTCGGTATTTTCATTTGCAATGCCCAATAATTGGTCTCGCACCGCCCCGCCGACTAAATAAATTTTCATATATTGTGTCTTTTTTTAAGCATATTATAAATTTTACCAGCATCTCGCCTGCCGATAACAATCACGAAAATCCGTATTTCATCCTCCAAAACTTGGTAAGCCAACCGGTAGCCGGCAGTCCTTAATTTGATTTTGTAGACTTGTGCGTAGCCCCTTAATTTGTCCTTTTTTACTAACGGATTTTCCAATCGTTGCTGTAATTTTTTCTTAAATTGAGCTTGAATACTGCCGTCCAATTTGCCCCATTCTTTGAGTGCCTGAGGATGAAAAGATAATTTATAAATCATCTATAGACACTGCCACAGCTGGCGTGGAGTCACTCAGCCTATCGCCCACTGCTTTGGATAATAAATAATCATCCGCAGCGTTAATGAGATTTTCATAAACCTGCGCCGGCACTAAATAACTGTTAATATTATTGTGATTAAGAATTGCCACACTCTCACCTTTTGCCTGTGCCATTACCTTGCTGGGTGATTTTTTAAGCTCGCTGATGCTGGCAGTAAAGCCTGATAAAATTTGTTCCATATCAATTTAAGTATTTTAAAAGATACTTATTTTAACACTTTTTATGCTAATCATCACGCACGAACGCCACTGAGCAAATAAACACTTATAATACCCTAATGGATTTGCAGAAAAAATTAACCAAAGAACAATTTCGGGTAACCCAGCAGGCGGGCACGGAAACGCCTTTCAGCGGCGAATATTGCGACAATTATGCCAGCGGCGATTACCTTTGCGTTTGCTGCGGGCAGGTGTTATTTGCCTCTGATACTAAGTTTGATTCCGGCACCGGTTGGCCAAGTTTTTCTGCTGTCGCTAACGCTGAAAGTGTTGATTTGATTGAAGATAACACTAATGGAATGAGTCGCGTGGAAGTCCGCTGCCATAACTGTAAGGCTCATCTCGGGCATGTTTTTGCCGATGGTCCAGCGCCGACCAAGCAGCGTTTTTGCATCAATTCTGCGGCTCTAAATTTCAAATAATGCACATTCATATCCTCGGAATTGCTGGAACTTTTATGGGCTCATTAGCGCTGATTGCCAAGCAGCTCGGGCATACGGTAACGGGAATGGACGAGGGCGTTTATCCGCCGATGAGCGAGCAGCTTGATGCCCAGAATATCAGTTACAGCAAGGGTTACAAGGTTGAAGATTTGCCGGCAGCTGATGTGTTTATTATCGGCAATGCCCTGTCTCGTTCCAACCCGTGCGTGGAGCAAATTCTCAGCCAGCAATCCCCCTACACCTCAGGCGCACAGTGGCTTAGCGAGCAAGTGTTGCAAGGCAAATGGGTGCTGGCAATCTCCGGCACACACGGCAAAACCAGCGCTGCGAGTATGCTGGCGTGGATTTTGGAGTCCGCCGGCTACAACCCGAGTTTTTTAATCGGCGGTGTGGCGCAAAATTTTCAAGTCTCAGCACGGCTTACCGACTCGAAATTTTTCGTGATTGAAGCGGATGAATACGACAGCGCATTTTTTGACAAACGCTCAAAATTTGTCCATTATCATCCAAAAACTTTGGTGATAAATAATCTGGAATTTGACCACGCCGATATTTTTGCTTCACTTGCCGATATTCAAAAACAATTTCATCACCTAATCCGCACCGTGCCTGCTGATGGCTTGATAATTCATCCAAATAGTCCGGCGATTATGGAGGTTTTTGAGCTTGGAATTTGGTCTGAAACTCAAGCCCTGCCTACGCCACAGCTGAGTGTTAATAAGCTTGGAAGCCAATTTATGGTTGATGGAAATTCGCTAAATTGGAACTTGCTCGGCGAACATAATATGCAAAATGCGCTGAGTGCAATTTATGCGGCAAACCATATCGGCGTGGATTTTGCGGCTTCCTGTAAGGCTTTGGGCGAGTTTGCTGGGGTCAAACGGGTGCCAGATTTTTCCACACTTCCAAATCGGCGATTACCGGCTGCGGAACGGATTTTATTTGGGCATAAATCTCTAAAGTATTAGCTTGTAACAACGCAAAAAATTTAGGACTAAAATGCTGTTTTGCCAGAGCTTCCAAACGCATCAAATGCTGCTCAACAATCAGTTTAGCACTCTCTCTAAGCGCCTCAGGATTGAGGCTATCACCGGCATACAGCCGCATCAGCCACTGGTCTCGCTTGCCCAGCATACTGGTAATCAGGGCGCAAAATCGCTCCACATTATTATCCAAATACAAGAGCAAATCGGCAATCGGCGCGGAAAATTTTGCATCATCAATTAGCAATAAAGTTTGCTCGGCAGCCTGCCGATAAGCCGCATCCTGCTGCCATTTTTTCGCCATAATCTGATACGGAACTAACTGCGAATCCAGCGGATAACGATTACTAATCAGGCTTGCAAGCCCATCAATAGTAACGATTTTCAGGCGCTTCGGATTTTGTAATAATTGCCAATCTTGCTCATCAGAACGCTTCATTACTGCCGCCGCCAAATCAAAAGTGGTCTGCT
>JAAOIF010000084.1 GCA_015163925.1 Candidatus Thioglobus sp. | reverse complement strand
TCTAAACTCAAATATTCCAAGCCGACATTGATTAAAAATTCCAAGCGTTGAATGATTTCTTTGAGGATTTTATCGGCAATTTTCGCACGCGCACCTTTGAGTTTTAGCCGCTTGAAAAAATCATAAATATTAGCAATGGAAAGTTTGCTCAAATTAGACAAATTATTCTCATTGATAAAAACATTTCTGGCTGACTCATTGAGGCGCTCGCCCTTGCAACTACTGCAATTTTTGCTTACTACAAAGCGTGAAAGTTCCTCCCGAACGCTACGAATTTCACTCTCTTCGTAACGCCGAATCATTCTTGGAATTACCCCTTCAAACGCTTTAGGCTTATTAGACCAGCCTTTGCGGCCTTTTATTTTGGAAAAATCAATCAAATCTTTGCCGCCGTAGAGGATAATTTTTTGCTGCTCGGCGCTGAGTTTTTCATACGCTGTCTCAATATCAAAGCCATAATGCTTGCCGACTAACAGCAAAATTTGATAAAAATAAGCATTTGAGCGCCCCCAGCCAGAAATCGCTCCGTCCGCCAGACTCATTTCCGGATTCGCCACCACTTTTTGAGCGTCAAAAACATCCTTAATTCCCAAGCCATCACAAGCCTCGCAAGCGCCTATCGGGTTGTTAAAGGAAAATAATCTGGGCTCTAATTCGCTCAAAGAATAGCCGCAAATAACACAAGAAAATTTGGCTGAAAACACTAATTCTGGCTGTTTTGAATTTTCATCCATCGGCGCAATTTTCACCAAACCAGCACTCAAATTCAGCGCCGTTTCCAAAGACTCCGACAAGCGCAAAGCCATATCTTTTCTGACTTTCAGCCGGTCAATTACAATTTCAATGGTGTGAAAAGTTTTGCCATCAAGCTCATCCATTGCATCTAAAAAGATAATTTTTCCATCCACTCTGGCACGCAGAAACCCTTGATGCGAAAGCTCTGAGAGCATTTTAATATGGCTGCCTTTACGATTTTGCACCACCGGCGAAAGCAGCATAATTTTCTCGTCCTCAGGCAAAAGCATAATTCCATCAACCATTTGCGAAATCGTCTGAGACTCCAAATCCAACTGATGCTCTGGGCATTTCGGCGTGCCGGCACGGGCAAATAACAGCCGCAAATAATCGTAAATTTCAGTAATCGTGCCGACAGTTGAGCGCGGATTATGCGAAGTCGTTTTTTGCTCAATCGAAATCGCCGGCGACAAACCCTCAATATGATCCACATCGGGCTTTTCCATTAGCGACAAAAACTGCCGCGCATAAGCCGAAAGCGACTCCACATAGCGGCGCTGCCCCTCGGCGTAAATCGTATCAAATGCCAAAGACGATTTTCCCGAGCCAGACAAACCAGTAATTACCACTAATTTATTTCTGGGAATATCAATATCAATATTTTTTAAATTGTGCGCCCGAGCGCCACGAATGCTAATTTTATCCATTTGTAATTTTTTCAAGCCAAAGGGTTAATTATAAATGTAAAATTACAAAAATGAGAAAATACCACAGAATTTTATTAAAACTCAGCGGCGAGGCTTTAGCCAGTGAGAATAATTCCATTGAGCCAAAAACTCTGGACAAAGTCGCAGAAATTGTCAAATCGGTATTAGATTTAGACATTGAAATTGCAATTGTAATTGGCGGCGGCAATATTTTTCGCGGCAAA
This sequence comes from Candidatus Thioglobus sp., assembly GCA_015163925.1. Lineage (GTDB taxonomy): Bacteria > Pseudomonadota > Gammaproteobacteria > PS1 > Pseudothioglobaceae > JAAOIF01. Next base: position 3,719 of record JAAOIF010000084.1, on the reverse strand, counting down.
GCCTTAGTGCAAAAGGGAATTAACCGTGTGACCGGCGACCATATGGGAATGTTGGCAACTGTCATAAATGCTTTGGCGCTTGCTGATAATTTTTCCAAACATCAAATAAAAAATGTGGTGATGTCTGGTTTTGCCATTGGCGGCGGGGTTTGTGAGGAATTTAATCACACCCGTGCCAAACATTTACTCAGCCAAAAAACTGTTACTATTTTCTCAGCAGGCACCGGCAGCCCTTGCTTTACCACTGACACAGGTGCTACTCTCAGGGCGATTGAAATCGGCGCTGATGCTGTTTTTAAAGCCACTAAAGTTGATGGAGTTTACAGCTCTGACCCGCTGAAAAATCCGCAAGCCAGCCGCTATAAATCATTAAGTTTTGATGAAGCAATTAGCAAAAATCTCCAAATTATGGACACTGCCGCCTTTGCTATGTGCCGTGAAAATGGCGTAGAAATCTGCGTTTTCAGTATGTTAGACGACAATAATACTTTGCTGGAAATTCTAAATGGCAAGCCGCTTGGCACAATTATTAGTTAAATCAGGGGAAAATTATGTTAAATGAAATACAAAATGATGCTGACGAGAGAATGAATAAAACCATTGCCGCGCTGGAAACTAATTTCAGCAAAATCCGTGCTGGGCGGGCGCATCCGTCACTTTTGGAGCATATTCAAATTGATTATTATGGCTCAATGGCGCCGATTTCGCAGGTGGCAAATATTACTGTTGAGGACGCTCACACGCTCAAAGTTTCGCCGTGGGAAAAGGATATGGTGGCAGTAATTGAAAAAGCCATCATCACTTCTGACTTAGGGCTGAACCCACAAACCATCGGGCAAGTGATGCGGATTCCCTTGCCATCTCTGAACGATGAGCGCCGGCGTGAGTTAGTTCGGGTGGTAAAAGACGAGGCCGAGCAAGCCAAAATTGCCATTCGAAATATTCGCCGAGACGCTAATTCTGATTTTAAAGAATTGCTAAAAGAAAAGGAAGTTTCAGAAGACGAAGCCAGAAAAGCCGAAGATAATATTCAAAAAATTACTAATAATCACATCAGCTTAATTGAGGAAAAACTCAGTAAAAAAGAAAATTCATTGCTTGAAATTTAGCATTTTAGTATTTTTTAAGCACAAAAAAGCCTGCTAAATAACAGGCTTTTTTATTGTAAAAGTAAATATTACTAATTTATTTTACTGATTTTCTACACAGGCAAAATATTCATCCCATCTTTCATGCGAAAACTCAGTGCCGAATGAATCAAGCGGGCCGGTGTTGTATAAATTGCCGTCTAAAAGCGCTTTAAATCTTGCAATATTCGCCACGGAGAGGGCTAATTTATTCTTGCAAACCTCGTGTGCGGCGGCGGTTACTGCTACGCCATTTTTGGTATGACCGATGATTTCCTCGCCTTCGCTTAATTGCATTTTATGAGCATTACGATTGCCGGGAACGATCTGGTCAGCCGCTGGGGCAAATCTATCCAATGATTCAACCGGACCTCTATCGCGGTCGTCTCCACCTGCTAAAACATTTGTCGCTAAAAAAGCCGTTAAAATTATGATTTTTGTTTTCATGTTATTATCCTTGTTTAAAATACAAAATAAATACAAAATAAAATTCTAAAATAGTATTACTGTTTCTAAAATTTCTAAATAACGCATTTTACACTAATTATAATCTTATGCTTGATGCTTTTTCACAACATTGCAAATACTCCAAAATTCAGCCGATATGCTTGCAGCTGCGGGAGTTGTCGGAGAAATCGCTATCGGCTAAAAATGGTAATATTGCAAAATGGCACTCGGCGATTGAGCAAATTAAGTCTCAGCCGAAGGGGAATTTGAGTTTTTCTGAGCCTTACCTAAATATTGACTCAAATCTTGATAATAATAAATTGCAATCTGCCTTAAAACAGCTGCTGCCTTGGCGTAAAGGCCCTTATCAGCTTGGCGATTTGCGGCTTGAAAGCGAGTGGAATGGAGCTATGAAATGGGCGCGGATTGCCAAAAATATTCAGCCATTAACAGGAAAAACTGTATTAGATGTCGGCGCTGGGAATGGTTATTTTAGCTATTTAATGGCTCTGGCTGGGGCGAAAACGGTATTAGGAATTGAGCCGTTTTTGCTTTTTTATTATCAATTTCAAGCAATTCGGACGCTAATTTTACAGCCGCCGCCAGCTTTTATTTTGCCATTAAGACTTGAGCAAATGCCTGATGCAGCGGCGTTTGACAGTGTTTTTTCAATGGGAGTTTTGTATCATCAAAAAGACCATTTAGCACATTTGCAAAAACTTCGGCAAATGATGACAAATGACGCAGAATTGATTTTGGAAACATTAGTAATTGAGGAAAAATACGGCAAGCAAATTATCCCTGAAAATCGTTACGCCAAAATGCGAAATGTCCATTGCCTGCCGAGTTTTAGCACTTTGGAGGCTTGGCTGCTGGAGGCTGGATTTGGCAAAATTCGCCTGATAAATATTAGCAAAACTACTCCAAAAGAGCAAAATTCTACGGCTTGGATTGGCGAAAATGCTGAGTCGCTAAAAGATTTTTTAGACCCAAATAATAGCAATTTGACCATTGAGGGGCTGCCGGCGCCGCAGCGGGCGATTTTGATTTGCAGCAAAAATCCATAAGTATAATTTAGGCTTATGAATTTTAGATTATTTTTGATAACTTTTTGCTTGGCAACCAGCACTTTTGCAACGCCTAATATTGCCGTTAGCATCAAGCCGCTAAACGGTATTGTGACTGAATTAACGCTTGGAATTACTACGCCAAAACTGCTGCTTAAAAGTAACAATTCTGCGCATAATTTTCACCTCAAACCTACACAATTATTACAAATTAATTCGGCGGATTTGGTTGTTTTTGTGCATCCAAATTTTGAAATTAATTTTAAAAAAGTCTTAAAAAGTATCAAAAATGACAAAAAAATTAGTCTTAGTCAGGGCGGAAAAAATCATCATTTATGGCTTGATGTGGAAAAAATGATTGAATTTTCCCAGCGTTTGAGCCAAAAACTCATCCAAATAGATGGCAAAAATCAAGCAATTTATATTACTAATTTAAAAAATCTGATGCAAAAATTGCAAACTCTCAAGGCAGAAATTAGGAATGAATTTATCCGCAAAAAGCAGCAAAAAGTTATTAGTTTTTCCAATGCTTTTGCTTATTTTTTAAGTGCTAATGGGCTTGAAAATTCATTGATTATAAGCGACAATCACGGCGACAGAATGAGTTTATTTAAAATTTTAAATGCTAGAAAATCCATTAAAAAATCCATCAAATCCAGCAAAAAAAACCAAGCCATTTGCCTGCTTCACACCACTCAAACGCCGAAAAAATCCATCAAAACTCTAACAGAAAATTTGCCAATTAACATTGAAAATATTGATATTATTGGGAATGGAAATTACTTCAAATTAATGCGTAAAATTACCTCTCAAGTGAGCCGATGTCTGCGATAAAAGCCGCATTTAATAAGGCTTCCAGCCAGTATGACGATTATGCTTTTTTGCAAAAAGAAATCGCTATGCGTTTGGATGAAAAACTTCAAGTAATAAGCCAGAAACCTCAGCTGGTAGTGGATTTGGGCGCTGGCACTGGATTGCTGACAAAGCCTTTGCTGAAGCGTTTTCCGGCTGCTAAAATCATCGCTTTGGACTTTGCCGAACAGACGCTAAAACACAATCCGGCGGAGGCTAAAATTTG
>JAAOIF010000083.1 GCA_015163925.1 Candidatus Thioglobus sp. | reverse complement strand
GGTCAAGATTGATTCTGTTGTTCCAAAATTATTTCTAATTCGTTTTTTTTCAGTGAATGAATAAGCCATAATACCCCGTATTAGTTGATTACTAAAAAATTTCTTGTATTAAAAAAGTACCCTCAGTAGTTTCAATAATAGTTGCTGCTGTTGGTGGAGTGCCGCCAGCAAATGCGGATAAATCATCAGCAGATTGATAGAGTTTATAGCCGCTGGCATCAGCAACTGCTGACCAGAAAACGGTTGCCTGATTCTGCGTGCCATTCGCCACAGCTTGGAGTGTGGCAGGGGTTTGAACTGGCACAGCGGCAATGCTAGCGTCTCGGATACAGCGGATTGTAAAGCCGTTGCCGGTATTTTGGTCATTGACTGTGGAGCCACCGCCTAAAAATAAGGCTTTGCCTCTATGGTCAGCAGTCCCAGCATCTGAACTCCAGTAGTATCCATTACCAGTATTGCCGGCAGCGGAGCCTTCACGCCGACCAGCAGTTGCCAATTTAAGTGCTGAGTCAAAGGCATTGTCTCTATGATGACCGGATTCTGTCCAAGTTACACTCTCAGCCTCTATTTCAACCTGTGTTGGCACTCTAAAGCCAGTTGGGCAAACGCCTGAGCCATCAATTCTACTCCAAATTTCTTGGCGTAATGAGCCGTTAGCATCAACATCATTCCTTAGCCATCTGCCATCGGCAACAAAATCACTATGACCGGGGGTAAGGCTTGTTGATTTGTTGGTGGTGGTTGAGCTACTTATGAGCTGATGCCCATCTTTTGGCCGACCCCATTGGTAATAATCGCCATACGCATCTGCGTCATCAGTGGCAGTGGCAACTTGGGCAGCGCCCAGATTTCTATCCATCCAAACTCTGTTGTTTTCACCAGTAACAGTCTCAAAAACTTGGGAATTGGCTACGGCAATGGCTTGGGCGGCATTGGTTGGGGATTCACCTGCGGCATTTACAGCAGTTACCAAAAAGTAGTTTTTGTCTGCGCCGGCTAAAGTTATATTAATTCCGAGTTCAGTAGTTTCAGTAATAGTTGCTGCTGTTGGTGGAATGCCGCCAGCAAATGCAGATAAATCATCAGCAGATTGATAGACTTTGTAGCCGCTGGCATCACTCACTGCCGACCAGAAAACGGTTACCTGATTTGCCGTGCCGGTAGCCGCAGCTTGGAGTGTGGCAGGGGAGACGGGTATGGGTTGGGCGGCTGGCACAGTCGGCACAGTACTACTATCTCGGATACAGCGGACTCCCAAGCCAAAGGCTCTTTTCTCGCCGTTAACACCACCGAAGCCACCAGCCGCTGTCATACGAAAAGATGACCTATCAGAGGCGTGAGGGGTGGAAGACCAGTAATTCCCTCTATCATGTGGTCCGTTGCCCGGGGAATTACCGTTGCTGTTGCGACCACCATTTCTTGGTAATTTGAGTGAAGCAAAAGCCGATTGCCATTTGGTGCCGCCATAACTATCATATTCAGCCTGTAACTCAGCTTGGGTTGGCACTCTAAAACCAGTTGGGCAAACGCCAGAGCCATCAATCTTGCTCCAAAATGCTTGGCGTCTTGCGCCATTGTCATCACCACTTAACCAATCATTGTTAGTGCCGCTAAATGTTCTGGCGAAATTAGCACTTGCGGGGCTAATATTTCCTTGAGTGCCCAGATTGGTATTGTAGGCACTGGTTTTAAGCTGATGTCCGTCTGTTGGACGACCCCATTGGTAATAACCGCCAAAGCTTTCGGAATCATCAGCGCCGGTGGCAACTCGGGCAGCACCCAGATTTCTATCCATCCAGACTGAATTTGCCTGACCGGTAATAGTCCCAAACTCTTGGGAAGTGGCTACGGCAACGGCTTGCTGGGAATTAGTGTTAGATTCAACCATATTTACCGTAGCAGTTACCAAAAAGTAGTTTTTGTCTGCGCCGTCTAAGTTGAGATTAACCCCGACTTCAGTAGTTTCAATAGTAGTTGGGCTGACGGCTGATAAATTCCCCGCATTGCCGCCGGCTAAAGCAGATAAATCAGCAGTAGATTGATAGAGCTTGTAGCCGGTAGCTCCAGCAACTGCCGACCAGAAAACGGTTACTTGATTTCTCACACCATTCGCTGCGGCTTGGAGTGTGGCAGGGGCTAAAGGTTTGACTTTAAATTCTTGGGTGTTATTCGCTCCATCAATAGTGGCGGATATGCTTTCCACGCCAACGGCAACGGCAGTGAGGACATCGCCGCTGATGCTGATAATATCATTATTGCCGCTTACAGTAGCCCAAGTGATAGTGGCGACTGCTGGCAGAGTTGTGGCAGTCAAATTAACGGTTGAGCCGATTACTGCCTCAGCGGCACTGGTGATAGCAAGGCTTCTGGCAATCACGGTAAAGTTTTGTTCGTCCATAACATTACTGCCGTCAGTGGCTTTGGCGATTACTTTTACTGTGCCTACGGCAATGCCGTGCAGGACATTTGGAGTAACGCTGGTATCAATGCTGGCAATAGAGTTATCGCCATTTTCAATGGACCAAGCAAGGGTTTGTAAGGTTGCATGATTTGGCGCAACAGTGGCAGTGAGTTGCAAACTGCTGGCTGTCGTTACCTCAGCCGCGCTGGTGATAGTAATAGTTTCAACGGGGGCTGGTTCAATGCTAAATTCTGTGGAATCGCTGGCAACGCCATCGGCAGTGGCAATTATATTTACAGTGCCGACAGTCAGTCCATGCAAAGTATTTCCGTTGATACTTGCAACATTATTGCCGCCTGAAATTGCCCAAGTTAGGGCTGGATTGCTGGCATTCGTAGGCAAAACGGTGGCGGCTAAATTTACAGTTGCGCCGACATTTATTGAAGGTGAAGTGGTGATAGCAACTGAGGCAACATCCACTTTGGTAATAGTAACGGTTTTAGCAGTTGTAATATTGCTGCCGTCATTGCTCAGGCCAGATAAAACAACAGTTCCCGGCGCAGTGGCAGTAAGGGTATTGTTGAAAAGAGTTGCAAAATTGCCGCCGCTGGTAATTGACCAAATTATAGTTTTATTTGTGGCGTTGGCTGGGGTGGTGGCAACTGCTAATTCCAGAGTTCCGCCGTCTGCTAAAGTGTCAGTGGAATCGGCGATTGCTGTAATCTTGACAAAATCAGTTAGCGGCAAGACTGTTAAATCAGCATCTCTGATGCAGCGGACTGTGCGCCCGAGCACATAATTGCCAGAGCTGCCTAAGCCTACGCCGCCTCCAAAACCAAAGGTCTGCTCTGTGAGTGGGATTATATATTGTCCGATTTCGCCGACTTCAACTAATTCTGCAGCAGCATTAGTGCCATCACGGTAGCCGCCAGCCGGGAGTTTGAGGTTTGAGGCAAAAGCAGTGTGGGCGGCATTTATTGTATTTGCTGAAAAACTTGTCCAAGAATTGCTTTCAGTAGTCCATTCAGCCGCTAAAGCCCCTCTAAAGCCAGTTGGGCAAACGCTTGAGCCGTCAGTTTTTTGATAAAATTCCTTGAGGTCATCATAGTTAATACCATTGCCAACCAACCAATTACTGGTGCTGTGAATGAAATCTCCATGTTCTGGGAAACGAGTAGTTGACTGTGTGGTAATTACTGTGCTGTCGGAAGCCTGATGTCCGTCTGCTGGCCGACCAAATTGGTAATAGCCGCCGTAAGATTCGGCATCATTCAGAGCTGTGGCAACTTGGGAGGCGTCCAGATTTCTATCCATCCAAACTCTATTATCAGCGCCATTTACGGTTTTGAAAACGAAATCATTTAGCGGGGCGGAGGCTGTGGCTGCACTTACACCACTAGCTAAACCATTATTAGCGCCATAAGTTGCAGCTACCTTAAAGTATGCGATGCCTTCTGCGCTTGTCGTTCCAACTGCTAAGGTTATATTATGACTGAGATTCTCCCCACCAGTAATAGTTGCGGCTTGCGAGAAAGTAGTGGTTCCGGTGTCGGTAGTAGACTGATATAGAGCATAGCCAGTTGCACCAGCAGATGCTGGCCAGAAAAGGGTTATTTCATTTGCCGTGCCGGTCGCCACAGCACTAATTGAGGCAGGGGCAACCGGAGTATCTACAATGGTAAATAGCTGTTCGGCGGTAGTGCCTGAGCCGTCAATGGCAGTGGCAACCACAGTTGCTGTGCCTACGCTAGTGCCTCTGAGGACATTGCCGTTGCTGATACTGGCATTGCCGCTGCCGGCAATAACCGACCAAGTAACGCCTGGGGTGCTGGCATTATCTGGTGCAGTTGTGGCAGCTAAAGTGACTTGTGAGCCTTGGCCGTTGATGACTGAAGCGATGCTGGTGATGGTAATTCCGCTTACACGGATTGCGTCAATGGAAAAGTTTTGTTCTGCTGTAATAGCGCCGTTAGCACCAACTCCAGAGGCAAGTATAATAATATTACCATGCGACAAAGCGTGCAGGGTTGAGCCGTTGATACTGGCAATAGAAACATCGCCGCCATCGTTGTTATAGTTTTCAACCGACCAGACGATTGAGGCAGCAGCTTCGGGCGGTTCAACATTAGCGGTGAGTTGCAGATTTACGCCATCTGGGGTGTGGTTGGCGCTGGTGATGGTAATGCTGGTAACGGGAATATCGCTAATAGTAATGTCTTGGGTGGCAGAAATGTTGGAATTGGAAACTGAGGTGGCGCGGATTTGAGCCGTTCCGGCGGCAGTGGCTCTGAAGGTGTTGCCGGTAATTGTCGCCCCGGTGCTACCTTTAGTAACGATTGTCCACGACACGCTTGAATCGCTGACGATATTTGGCTCGGTGGTGTGGGTTAAATTCAGGTTTGTGTTAATAAATGCTGTGGCGGCGCTGGTGATGCTGACGGCGGTTACATCTATTTGACTGATGCGAATTTCTTGGGTGTCGGTTTTGCCGTTATAGGCTGTGGCGCGGACGGTTACTCTGCCGGGACTGCTGGCTGCGAAAGTATTTCCGGTATTCAGAATATCAGCATCGCCGCCGTCTATTTTACTTTCAATACTCCAAGTTATGGCTGGAGTGCTGGCGTTATCTGGCTTAACCTCAGCGGTAAGAGTCTGAAATTCGCCATCTGTAATTGTGTTAGATGAGGTGATTTTAACTGAGGTAACTGGAAATCCTACAACTCTAATATCTTGCTCGGCGGTGATGCTGGAATCATCAACAGCAGTGGCGCGGATTCTTACAGAACCGGGGCGAACGCCGGTGAGAGTGCTGCCGTTGATGCTGGCAATTTGGCTGCTGCCGCGGATTCTGGACCATGTAACCGCTGGATTGGTGGCGCCGGCTGGCGTAACCCTAACAGTTAATTCCCGAGTGCCGCGGTGGTCTACTGTGTCGGCGCTGGATGTTAATTTTCGTCCAATTTTATCGCTAATAAATCCGCCCA
>JAAOIF010000082.1 GCA_015163925.1 Candidatus Thioglobus sp. | reverse complement strand
GCGCTGAGGATTGAATCAAGCGGCTTGAGAGCCAGTAGCAGCGGGCATGGCTGGTCAGTTCCGACCTTGATATTAAGGATTTTTATCAGCACAAAAACGCTAATAATTATGCCTCCAAATATCAAAATAAAAGAGGCGATAATGCGTAATTCTGCATTAGTAATTAGGCGTGAAATAATCTCAATATGGGCAGTATTATTCGCCAAAATCCAGCTGATTCCAGCGCCAATACTCAGCCCAATACAAATCGCCAAAAAGCGATTCAGCGGGCAAGGGCCATGGATTTTTGCAATTTTCGCCAGCACTTTATACAACCCTATTTTTAGCAGTAACACCGCCAAAAACACTGTTGCAAAACTAATCAATTCGTGCCTTTTAAACAGCCAAAAACCACTCTCGCCGAGCTTTGTGAAAAACATACTTGCCACAATAATGGCTGTAATTATCCAAATAAAATTAATCAGCCCGAGCGCAAAACCGCGCTTAAATCCGACCATCAAAGCCAAAATCAGCAGCAGCAAAATTGAATAATCGCTCCAGCTGGCTTGCTCCAAAATGCCCAAAAATTCCATCCAAACGCTTGGCGTAGGCTCAGGATTTCCAAGCACATTTTCCCAATTATTATTGATAGTTTGCATAAATTGCCCTTAGTCTCATAGCGCTGATTTTACAATCAATTCAGCCGCTCAAACGCTTTTATTGCCTCTTTGATAATATCAAATGAACCAAAAATTAGAATGCGAAAATGTGGCTGATTTAGTGATAGTGTCAAGGCTTTTGGCATATTTTCACAAACCTCAATAGTGTCCTCCGGAGTAAATAATTTGCTGAGATTTTGCGCCGTTTTAGCGCGTGGATTTTCAAGCTGTGGCAAAATCCACTTATCCACTTTAGAACGCATAAACTCAATCATCAAAGCAATATCCTTGTCCTTCATCACTGCAAAAATCGCTACTGTCGGCTGCGGGTTTTTGCCTAACTCAGCCGCTAAAACCGCTGCTGCCGCTGGATTATGAGCCAAATCAAGAATAAAAGTTTTATCACCAAAATTCTTAATTTGCAGCCTGCCGAGTAGTTTTGTATTCTTAATTCCAGCCTGAATATCTGCCTGACTGACCGGAAAAATCGCTTGCAATGCCGCCACAGTTTGAGCCGCCGCCGCCGCATTTTGCCGTTGATGCTGCCCGAGCAAACCAATCTCGCCATGGTAGGGCTGAGGCACAAATTCTAATTTTGCGCCAATGCTTTTTGCCTGCTGCAAAATTGATGTCGGCGGCGAATTATCAGCACAAATGCACGGGCGATTTTTGCGCATAATTCCGGCTTTCTCAAACCCAATTTCCTCACGCGTATTTCCCAAATATTCGGCGTGGTCAATGGCAATATTAGTAATCACCGCCGCCGCCGCATCAAGCATATTTACCGCATCCAAACGCCCACCTAAGCCCACTTCTAAAACGGCAATTTCAACCTTTGCTTGGGCAAAAATTAACAATGCCGCTAAGGCGGAAAATTCAAAATAAGTCAAAGAAATATTACCTCTGGCACTTTCAATTTGCTCAAAAGCTGCACAGATTTTTGCTTCCGCAACGCTAATGCAATTTATGCGAAAACGCTCGTTGTATTTGAGAATATGCGGCGATGAAAACTTGCCGATTTTGACCCCCGATTGCTGGTAAATATTTTCAATAAATCCGCAAGTAGAGCCTTTGCCATTTGTGCCGGAGACGCTAATTATTTTGAAAGGAACGCCGCTCGGAAATAGGATTTTTCCAACATTTCCCACCCGTTCCAGCCCGAGATTTATTTCAGTTGAATGCAAATTTTGCTGGTAATTTAACCATTCGTCGAGGCTTTTTAATCTTCCCAAAACTCGCCCTCAATAGTATTATTTTGCTGATTTTGTGGCTGATTTTTAGGATTATTTCGCTGAGAAAATTGCTGAGTTTTATTACTAATTTTATCAATCAAAATTTTCCTTGACCAAGGCATTAGCCCCAGCAGACCAACAAAATCAGTAATAAATCCGGGAGTTAAAAGCAAAATCCCAGAGATAATAATTGCCACTCCCTCCAACATTTCAAACGCCGGGGCCTGCCCTTTCGCAGTTTTTTCCTGCATTTTTTTAAGGGTTGAAAAGCCTTGTGATTTCAGCAAAATTGAGCCAATCAGGGCGGTAATAATCACCAAAAGCACCGTTGAAAATCCGCCGATAGCGCTGCCGACATTCGCCAAAATATAAATTTCTAATAAGGTAATTATGACAAAAATTGGAAATAGCATATTATTTTTCATTAGTAAAAATCAAGTCCCAAACCCCCAGCCCAAGCCGTTTTCCGCGTTTTTCAAACTTGGTAAGCGGACGATGTTTAGGTCGTATTGAGTATTTGTGGGCGGCTTGAGTGTTTTTAAAGTGCGGATGCTGAGTTAATATTTTCATCATCTGCTGGGCATAATTTTCCCAGTCAGTTGCAATATGCAAAGTCGCTTCCGGCTTGAGTTTTCGGCTGATTAAATCCAAAAATTCAGTATTAATAATTCGGCGTTTTTGGTGTTTTTTCTTATGCCAAGGGTCGGGAAAAAACAGCTGAAAACCACTCAAACTATTATCAATAATATTATTTTTCAGCACTTCCACGCCGTCATCTTTAATGATTTTTAGATTGCTAATTTGGCGTTTTTGCGCCTCATTTATCAGCCGTCCCACGCCAGCCGCATACACTTCCACGCCCAAAAAATTAGTCTGCGGAGACTCAACCGCCATCTCCAATAAGCTGTCGCCATTGCCAAATCCAATCTCCAAAATCACTGGCGCCGGACGGCTAAATAAAGTTTGCAAATCCAATTTATTTTGGCTAATATTAACGCCGAAATCCACCCAAAATTGATTCAAGCCGGATTTTTGCCCTAAGGTTAAACGCCCAGCACGGCGGACAAAACTCTGAATCTTACGCATTAATTATTTGCCGATTCTGTCAATTTTTTCATCAAAATCTTAAGTTAAATTATTGCTAATTTTACCCACGCCAGCGTATGGAAATTGTCATTCTGAACTTGATTTAAGAATCTCATCCAGTCGTGTGACACAGGCCTTGCCTGTGTAGAAATAAATTCAATGCTAACGGATAAAAAATAGGGTATGATTTCCACTTTCAACTTTTAAAAACCAATGGAATTATTATGAAAAACTTCAACAGATTATTTGCCTTATCAATTCTCTCAATCCTCACTCTAAGTCTCACAAACTGCGGCAGCTCCACTAATGCGGGGGGGGGGGGCTTCTGCAGGCGTTGAAATAACCAGCCCTCCAACAGTTGTAGTCGGCTCAACTCTAAATTTAGCGGCGACCCAGACCATTTCTGCCACCATTTCATCCACCGCCACATTCACTTACACAATCCAAGACTCCAGCACTAATATTGCCACAATCAGCGGCAACACTCTCACCGGCGTAGCCCCGGGGGAAATCATCATCCAAGCCAGCGTCAGCGGCATCAGCGGCGGCACTCTGACCGGCACGCAGAAATTTACCGTAACGCCAATTCTCGTCACCAGCATTACTATTAACAGCGCCGACCGCGTCAGAGTCGGCACTAATTTGACTTTAACCAGTGCGATTTTGCCAGCCAATGCCACTAATAGCGCTATTATTTATAGCATTAGCAGCGGCGGCGGTTTTGCCAATTTAAGCGCCAATACTTTAAGCGGAATTGCCGATGGAGTTGTAACAATAATCGCCACAGCAGCTGATGGCGGCGGCATTACAGACACTCAAGACATTACCGTTTTCACTCAAGTTGTCGCCCCGACCGCCCTCAAAGCCGTTGCCACCGGAACCCCTAATCAGGTCAGAATTTCTTGGGCGGCGGTTGCCGGTGCTGAAGGCTATAAACTTTATCAATCCACTGGCGATTTATCCGGTTTTGCTGGCGGCACTGCTGCTAATTTATCCGCCGCCAATCCAGCAGCCACTCCCACTAATGCGCCGACCACCAGTTTTACCGTAACTTTGAGCGGTAGCGCCAAAACCTATTTTTTGGTAACTTCCACTTATAATACCAATGAAGAAACCAATACTAACGGCGCACAAGCCGTTGCCACAGCACATAGTTTTGAGTTTGCTCCAGTTGCTGGTGCGGCAAGCACAGTTTGGATGGATAGAAATCTTGGTGCCAGCCAAGTCGCCACAGCCTCTGATGACGCTGATGCTTACGGTGATTTGTACCAATGGGGCAGACCGGCAGATGGGCATCAGCTTCGAACAAATACAGTAACAACCGCCACATTAGCAGTGGATATTAGCCCCGGTCACGCAGATTTTATTACTATCAACACTGCCCCGAATGATTGGACATCTTCCGGTGTTGATAATAACGGTGCATTACGAGCCGCAATTTGGAGCAGGATTGATGGCTCAAGCATCTGTCCAACCGGCTTTAGAGTGCCTTCAATAACTGAACTAAATAATGAGAGAGATTCTTGGACACCTCAAACTCAAGTAGGTGCTTTTGCTTCAAGCCTTAAATGGACATCAGCTGCTTTTCGCAATAATACTGGGGCACGACCAACCGCTGCGAGCGGTTACTACTGGTCTTATAGTACCGATAATAATAATAGCAGAGTCTTAGCTTTAGATGGTTCGTTCAATAGTATCGCGCGCGTTAACGGCTTTTCAGTCCGTTGCATTCAAAATTAGCATTACTGGGATAATTTCAACTTAGCTTCAGAGTAGAATTTCACCCCTCTGGCAACTTTCTCACGCCCCTTGGATTCGCGCCAGCGGTTGGTATCACGCAAAGAATACACGCAGCCGCAATATTCTTGTTGGTAAAAATTTTCGCGTTTGGAGAGTTCTAACATTCTGGCTGAACCGCCCTTTTTGCGCCAATTAAAATCCCAATATGGAATGCCAAATTTTGCTCCACTCCGATGCCCACAGCCGTTGATTTGGTCAATATCTTTCCAGCGCGAAATCGCCAGCGTGGAGGAAATTAAATCAAAATTATTCTCACTTGCATACTCGGCAGTTGCCTCAAAACGCATATCAAAACAGGTGCTACAACGCGCTCCCCGCTCCGGTTCATTTTCCTGCCCGGCGGTTTTTTCAAACCACAAATCACGCTGATAATCGCCGTCAATAAAATCCATTTTGAGCTGTTTGGCAAAGCGAATATTTTCCTGTTTTCGCAGCTCATATTCCGCCTGAGGGTGAATATTTGGATTGTAGAAAAAAATCGTAGTAGTAATTTTTGCAGCCGCCAAAGCCTGCATAATTTCACCGGCGCCGACCTTTTGAGCAATTTAGAAAGTGATTGAATTGTATGTGCCATAGCTTTTTTGCCTTAATTATCAATAACTTATAAATTATTTAAACCAGCCTTCATTTTCTCTGGCGGTCA
>JAAOIF010000081.1 GCA_015163925.1 Candidatus Thioglobus sp. | reverse complement strand
AAATGGCGATTTTGACAAGGAAAATGTAGGGGCGATTTGTGTTCATTTTTCTGGGATTTTAGTGCTATTTACTAATAAAAACTCTATCTGCTGAGTGGTTTGAATCGGGGTTAATTCAATATTTAAAAGACAAGCAAGAACGCTTTTTTGCGCTTAAAATTTCATCAATTATGGCAACGCGGATGTTCGGGTTGTTTATGATTTTTCCAGTATTTTCGGTCTATGCCAGCCAGTATCAAAGCACCACGCCTTTTTTAATCGGGCTTGCTATCGGCATTTATGGGCTAACTCAGGCGCTTTTGCAAATTCCATTCGGCTATTTTTCTGACCAAATCGGACGCAAACCGATGCTAATTATCGGGCTGATAATTTTCTTTATAGGTAGTGTTGTGGCGGCGAATTCTACTGATATTATTGGCGTTATAATCGGCAGGGCTTTGCAAGGAAGTGGTGCTATTTCTGCAGTGCTGATGGCGTTTTTGGCTGATTTTGTCGCACCTGAGAGGCGTGCTAAAGCCAATGCTTTTGTGGGTTTGCAAATCGGTCTGGCGTTTATGTTATCGTTATTAATTGGACCTTTAATCACGGTGAATTTTGGCATATCTGGGCTGTTTTTGCTGATTGCCGGATTGTCCATTTTGGCGCTGATAATTGTTATTAGTTTGCCGTCTGTCAAGCCTAAAAGCCAATATTCCTTGTCATTTTCCAATCTCAAACAAGTGTTAGAAATGCGGCTTGTGAGGTTTAATTTTGGTATTTTCGCCCTGCATTTAATCCTGACTTGTGCTTTTATTGTGCTGCCGATATTATTGGTGCAAAACCATATTGTAGCGCTGGATTTGAATGATAATTGGAAAGTGTATTTGCCGGTTATGCTGATTTCTTTTGTGGGAATGCTGCCGATTATTTTGCTGGCGGAAAAGTATCAAAAACACAAAATTATGCTGTTATTTTCAATTACAATTTTGCTGTTAAGTCAGATTTTATTTTATTACACTAAATTAAATTTCGCCTCATTTTTGACCCTACTTGCCATATTTTTTATTGCTTTTAATGCCTTAGAAGCGATGCTGCCGTCATTAGTTGCCAAAACTGCAAACGCCTCAAAACGCGGCTTGGCAATGGGAATTTACTCCACTTCACAGTTTTTAGGCACATTTATCGGCGGCATATTTGGCGGATGGATTTATCACACTTACGGCATAAATAGGGTATTCTTATTCACCGCATTTATAGCAAGTATTTGGTGGCTAATTGTGGCCAGCGGACAACAAAAAACAGGAGAATAAAAAATGGCAGGCGTGAATAAAGTAATTTTAGTTGGTAATTTAGGCTCAAAACCAGAGCTAAAATATGCCTCAAACGGCAATGCAATCGCTAACTTTTCAGTAGCAACGAGTGAAAGTTGGAAGGATAAAAACACTGGCGAAAAGCAAGAAAAAACCGAGTGGCACAGAGTTAGTGTTTTTGGAAAACTCGCCGAAATCGCCGGGCAATACTTAGACAAAGGCTCAAAAGTTTATGTTGAAGGCAGCTTACGAACCAGCAAATATGAAAAAAACGGCGTAGACCATTATTCTACTAATGTGATTTTGTCAGGTTTTGGCAGTGTTTTGCAAATGCTTGACCGCCGTGACAACGCAGACGGGCAAGGCTCTCCAGCTGCTCCAGCCTCCAAGCCAGCTGGCAAAAAACCCGCCGCCGCCCCAGCTGACCCGATAACCCCAGTTGATGATTCTGGCTTTGACGATGATATTCCGTTTTAGCCCTTAATATCGTAATTAGCCTTATTGGCAATCACCCAGCGCACGCCGCCTTTGGGGTTTTTTACATCGCCAAGGTAGCGAGGAATTAAATGCACATGCAAGTGCTTAACGCTTTGCCCTGCTGCCTCGCCGTTATTCACCCCGATATTATAACCGTCCGGCGAAAACTCATTATCAAGCAGTAATTTAGCCTTTTGAATCGCCTTAGCAATGGCATTTTGCTCGGCCGTAGTAACCTCAAAATAAGTGGCAATATGGCGCTTAGGAACAATTAGCGTATGCCCGGGCGAGGCCGGATAAGTGTCTAAAAAAGTAGTAGTCATGTCGCATTGCCCGATAATTCTCTCATTTCCCAATTCACAAAATATACAATTTTCACTCATATTTTCACTCATATTTTTAATAAATCATAAAAAAGCCAGCCGAAGCTGACTTTAGTAATAATCCAAATAATCGCTTAGTAACGGCGATTAAAGCGATTTCCGTAATTATTTCCATAACGATTGCCGTAATTATTTCCATAATTATTTCCATAGCGATTGCCGTAATTATTTCCGTAATTATTATCGTCAAATTCGTCAATCATATTATCCATCTCTTGAGAATACCAGCTCGGATCCCAATAATCATAAGGGTTGAAGCCAAAAATTCCATTATCCTGTTGGCCGCCCCAAGGCATATTATTGCCCCAATTATTGCCCCAAAAGGCGCCAGCACTCAAACTGAAAGCCAGTAATGCTATTGCTAATATTTTTTTCATCATCGTCTCCAAAAGTTAATGCAAATTTATTTTAGCAGAGTTGAAGTGATTTTTTGCAAATATTTACAATCCGACCTCAGCCGCCCGCAGCCCTTTAGCCAACTGGTCTAATGAGGTATTTATAAGTTTATATGAGCCATCAGCGCCGTAGTTTTTTGCAATTTCAAGGGCTTCATTAATGACCACTTTATACGGCACTTCGGGGCTAAATTTCAGCTCATACACGCCCAAATATAATGCCGCATGCTCCACATAGCCGAGCTTATCGGTTGCCCGGCTGATGGTCGGGGCAATCAATTTATCCAATTCTGAGCGATTTTTTAAGATATTAACAAAAAGATTGGAGAAAAATGCCTTAGAGATTTTGACATCTTTGCGATTTAGGAACTCTTGTTCAATTTCTGCCACCTCAGCACCGGAGAGTAAATATTGATACAAAGCCTGCACGACACGCTCTCTGGCTCTTTGCTTGGAAGTTTTAAACGCCATTTTTAATGCTCGGCTTGCTCAATTAAATATAGCATTTCCAGCATTGCATTCGCCGCCTCTTGCCCCTTATTTCCCTTGCTGCCCCCTGCCCTATCAAGGGTTTGCGCCATATTTTCAGTTGTCAAAACTCCAAAGCCGATAGGAATTTCATACTGATAAGACACGGCCGCCACCCCACGGGCGCATTCGCTGCAAACGAAGTCAAAATGCGGGGTTTCGCCCTTAATCACCGCGCCGAGGGTAATAATTCCAGCGTATTTTCCAGTTAGTGCTAATTTTTTGGCAAGCAATGGAATTTCAAATGCTCCGGGGGCGTAAAAAACATCGTTACTATCAGCTTTTGCACCATATTTCATTAGTGTTTTTTGGGCAGAAATTAGTAATTTATCGCCAATTTCTTGATAAAAATAACCGACAATAATGGCTATTTTTTTATCTGCTAAAAAGTCCGAATTAGCGTTTTTGTCAAATTTAATTTCCATTATTTTTCACCAGTAATATATTCCACAACCTCTAAACCAAAGCCTTTCAAGGCACTTAGCTTGCGTGGATTGCCCAAAATCCGCATCTTACTAACGCCCAAATCAGCCAAAATCTGCGCCCCGACCCCATAAGTTTTGACATCATTACTTTGATGCTGACGAATTAGCAAAAACACGCCAGAATCCTGCCCGGATATATGTTTTAGCGCATCGTCAGCACTCAAAGCATCAGTTTTTTGATGCAAAATATCAGTAAAAATATTCTCCATATGCACGCGCACACAGGTCGGATTTTGCGCTTTAATTTTGCCCTTCACCAACGCAAAATGAGTCTGATTATGAATTGTATCCAAAAATGAAACCAGCTGAAACTCCCCGTATTTAGTGGCAAAACTCCGCTTGCTCACTCGCTCAACGGTCTTTTCATTGGCAACTCTATAAGTAATTAAATCCTCAATCGTGCCCCATTTTATCTGGTGTTTTTTGGCAAAAATCTCCAAATCGTCACGCCGTGCCATCGAGCCGTCCTCATTCAGAATTTCCACAATCGCACTCGCCGGCTCAAACCCTGCCAAACGCGCTAAATCACAGCCGGCTTCAGTGTGTCCAGCGCGAGTCAAAACGCCGCCTGGCTGTGCCATAAGTGGGAAAATATGCCCGGGTTGCACAATGTCGGCAGGTTTAGCATTTTTAGCCACAGCAGCCAGCAAGGTTTTGGCTCGGTCTGCTGCGGAAATCCCAGTAGTAACGCCACTTGCAGCCTCAATTGAAACAGTAAAATTAGTGCTATTAGCGTCATTATTTTGCGCCACCATAAGTGCCAAATCCAGCTGCTTACAACGCTTTTGAGTGAGTGTTAGGCAAATCAAACCACGCCCATAAGTTGCCATAAAATTCACATCTTCCTTAGTAATTATCTCCGCCGGAATAATCAAATCGCCCTCGTTCTCACGCGCCTCATCATCCATCAGGATAATCATTTTTCCCAGCTTAAAATCGCTTAAAATTTCTTCAATACTTGCTTTCATATTTTGCTCAATTGTTCAAGGTAACGGGCGATAATATCCACTTCCAAATTCACTTTTGCGCCGACTTTCAAATCGCTAAAAGTCGTTGATAGTAAGGTCTGCGGCACGATATTAACAGAAAATATTCCAGTTTTATTTTCAATATTATTTACCGTCAAACTCACGCCGTCAACGCTAATACTGCCCTTTTTAGCGATGTATTTTACCAAATTCTCTGACACACTGATTCTAAAAATTGTGGAGTTTCCGGACTCTAAAACCTCAATAATTTCAGCCACTCCATCAACATGTCCGCTGACTAAATGCCCGTCCACGCCTTGATTTAAGCGTAAAGATTTTTCTAAATTGACTCGGCTGCCGGCTTGCAAATCGCCCAAAATTGAGCATTTCAAAGTCTCTAAAGACACATCGGCTTTGAAGCAATTTGAATTAACCTCAGTTACGCTCAAGCAAACGCCGCAAACCGCTATGCTGTCGCCGATTTTGACCTCAGCCAGAAAATTATTAGCATTAACACAAAAGCAAAATTCTGCTCCCTGAATGCTTTTAATTTTGCCAATAGTTTGGATAATTCCAGTAAACATTAGCGCTCCAGCCCTTGCTGTGATTGATGCAAACAGAAACTAATACTTGCGCCAAATAAAACCAAAACCCAAGAAAAATACATCCAAAGCATAAATAGTAAAAGTGTTGATAAAGCCCCGTAAATCAGCTCATACAGCGGAAAATAGCTAATATAAATTAACATAATTAGCTTTAATAATTCCAGAAAAAACGCAATAATAATGCCATAACACTTCCGAGTGCAAAAAGTGCCAAGAGGCTTGTTTTTATAGTGCTAATATGCAGGCTGGAGTTGGCATCAGGGCGTTTATTCCAAAGACTCATTAGCACCAAAATAATAATT
>JAAOIF010000080.1 GCA_015163925.1 Candidatus Thioglobus sp. | reverse complement strand
ACTTGCCTGCTGGCTCAAACTATTAGCAATCGCAACCCCAGTGCGCTTTGTGCCGACATCAAAACCCAAATAAGTCTTAACGCTCATTTTGTAATTGCTGCAATAATTGATAGCCGACATAATATTTTTAATTGGTATTTGCACGCTTTGAGATTGGGTATTAGGCTTGGCGGCTTGGTTTGGCGTATGAATATTTTTGAGTAATTTAGGCTGAAAAAGTTGCCCCTTGTTCGCTAAAGCCGCCGTTGCTACTGCTAATTGGAGTGGAGTGGAGCTCATAAAGCCTTGCCCGATGCCAGAAATTAGAGTTTCGCCGCGATACCAAGGCTCTTTTTTATTGATTTTTTTCCAAGCTTTTGATGGCAATATTCCGCCCTGTTCGCCGGGAATATCAATTCCGGTAATTGCCCCAAAGTTGAAAAATTTCAAATTATCGTGCATTTTATCAATGCCCATTTTATTGGCTAAATCGTAGAAAAATACATCACAAGATTGAGCGATGGAGTCTTGCATGGTAACTGAGCCATGCCCGCTACGCTTCCAGTCGTTGAATTTTCGCTTGACATTTGGCAATTTAAAATAGCCCGGGCAAAAGGTTTTGCTGTGATTGTGAATTACCCCTTCCTCCATTCCAGCCAGCGCTACCATCGGCTTAATCGTTGAGCCGGGCGGGTATAAACCCTGAATGGCACGGTTGAGTTGTGGAATGTTTTTTGAGGCTTGGAGGATTTTATAATCCTTATGGGAAATGCCGCTGACGAACAAATTTGGGTTGTAAGTCGGCGTGCTGACTAATGCTAAAACTTCGCCATTTTTCACATTCACAGCAACGATTGCGCCGCGTTTGCCCTTTAATAATTCCTCAGCTTTTTGCTGTAAATCAAGGTCAATGCTCAGATATAAGTCTTTGCCATTTTCGCCGGCTTTGATAATTTGAGTGTCAATCACCCGTCCGGTCACATTTCGCTCAATTTGTTTTTTGCCAGAATTTCCGTGCAGCAGAGTTTCATATTGTTTTTCAATGCCGATTTTGCCGACAAAAGAAGTGCCTAAATAGTTTTTTTTGTTATACAAAAGTTTATCCTTTTTGCTCATTCTGGAGACATAGCCGACCACATGAACGCTGGAATTTTTATGCGGATAAATCCGATGAAAATAAGGCTCAATATCCACTCCGACAAACTGATTACTGACTAAAAACTCTGCCACTTGAACCTCGCTAAGTTTGTGTTTCAGCGGGATATTTTGGAATTTTTTGTAACGCTTGCGGCTTTTATTAAACGCCTTAATATCGTTTTCATTAATAAAATTTAACTCTTGTAAAGCTTGCAAAGTTTTGCCAATATCATTGGTTTTTTCAGGGGTCAAAGTCAGCTTGTAAGCCAGCTGATTAGTGGCAAGAATTTTGCCGTTTCTATCAAATATTTTCCCTCGTGCCGGAGTGATTGGCAAAATCCGCATTTGGTTACCGAGCGCCTCTTCAGCGTAATGTTTATGGTTGGTGATTTGCAGATTGTAAAGCCTGATAGTCAGGACTAAAGTGAGAATTATGATGAAAATAATTGATAAAATAATGCGATTTGAAAAAATCTTATTTTCCACCACTTCATTGCTAATTTTTTCCATAATTTAGTATTGACTTTTCGCCAGTAGCAAGCGAATAATTGGCCAAAATAAGGCAGATGAAAGTGGCGCTAAAAATAAATAATAATTCAGATGAAAACCTTGAATTAGGCTATGAACTAATAAAAATAACGCCAAATAAATACTGGCAGCGGCGAAAATATAGACCTGCTGAGTGCTGAGATTTGAGACCGAAAATGACTGTTTTACATAAGCGATGAAACCGCCGCTAAGTATTAGTGCTAAAGCATTTTGCCCTAAAATATCGCCATGGGCAACATCAACTAAAATGCCCAAAATTAGCACAAAAAAGAAGCGAATTTTGCCGTCAAACCAAACTAACCAGTAAGTGCAAAAAAGCAACATCCAAAACGGCGAGGCTTCTAATAATATTTTCGGCAAAGGAATAGCGCCAATTATTAGAGCGAAAATGGCGATTTTGACAAGGAAAATGTAGGGGCGATTTGTGTTCATTTTTCTGGGATTTTAGTGCTATTTACTAATAAAAATTCTATCTGCTGAGTGGTTTGAATCGGGGTTAATTCAATATTTAAAAAAGGACTATTGGCGATTTTTTCTACCTTGCTCACCCTTCCTACCGGATAGCCGGCTGGGAATTTTGAGCCCACAGCACTGGTCAAAAATACATCGCCGAGCGTTACATCTAACTCAGATTTAATGAAATTCGCCTGCAATCTGCTCTGATGAGAAGCCAGCCCACGACTGATTCCGCGCACCCCATTTCGCTGATTTTTAATCGGCACATATTGAGTCGGGTCGGTAATCATCAGCAAGGTCGCATACATCGGCATCACCTGCACCAGCTGCCCGACCACGCCTTCAGCGCCGAGTACAACTTGCCCAACTTCCAGCCCGTCAAGCCCGCCTTTGTCAATTACAATTTGCTTTTTGAGTCTGGATTGTGCCACCGAATTGACCCTTGCTAAGATAAATTCTTGCCCGCCGATTTGATAGCTGGCGCCGAGTAATTTGGTGAGTTTTTGGTTTTCCAGCAGCAAGGCATTCCGCGTTTGCAAGCCGACTTTCAGCCGCATTAATTCATTATTTAATTGCTTATTTTTATTCAGCAAAACCTGCTCGGTCGTGCCTTGCTCGTTAATCCAAGTGTAGATTTGTGCCGGCGAATTTACCACTAAATAAATCGGCGAAACGGCTTGAGCGATGGCTTGTTTGATGCTGTCTAAATATGAAAATTTATAATCCGATAGAATTAAAAAAATAGCAGCAAAAGCTGGAATCAGCAGCTGCAAAAAAGACATATTTCTGGTTTTTTGAGACTTTTGTTGCATAAATAATCATCTCATTTTAAATTTGCTTTGTGCAAAAAACACTAATTTTTGCCCCAAAATTCTATCGGCAAAAGCCAAAATTTGCTAAATTATTCTGCCGCTAAAAATCCAACATTATGCTTGCTAATCATATCCAAAGCGATGCCGCCGCCCCGTGCCACGCAGGTTAGCGGGTCGTCAGCGATGCGCACCGGCAGGTTGGTTTCTTTGTTAATCAGCCGGTCTAATCCGTCTAACAAAGCGCCGCCGCCGGTTAGCACTAAACCATTTTTAGCAATATCAGCACTCAACTCTGGTGGAGTTTGCTCAAGTGCAGTTTTGATGGCACTAATTACTGCGGCAAGCGGCTCTTGTAGGGCGTGGCGGACTTGAGTATTGGTGATTTCAAAGCTAACCGGAATGCCTTTAGCGACATCTCTTCCGCGAAATTCAATCTTCTTAATGGCTCTGGTTTCAAAGGCAGAACCGACCTCTTCCTTGATTTGCTCGGCTGTGGCTTCGCCGATGATAATGCCTTGCTCACGGCGGACGAATTTGATAATATTATCATCAAAAACATCGCCGCCGACCCGCAAAGAATCCGAATAAACGATGCCATTTAGCGACATAATTGCCAGCTCGGTAGTGCCGCCGCCGATGTCAATTACCATAGTTCCAGAGGCTTCTTCAATTGCCATACTTGCCCCTAATGCGGCTGCCATCGGCTCTTCAATTAAATAAACATCTCTGGCGCCAGCACCGATTGCACTTTCTTTAATGGCTCGGCGTTCCACCTGAGTGGCACCGCAGGGAACGCAAATTAGCACTCTCGGGCTGGGGGCGAAAAATCCAGAACGCAACACTTTGCGGATGAAGTGTTGGAGCATTTTTTCAGTTACTTTGAAATCGGCGATGACCCCATCTTTCATCGGGCGGATTGCATGGATTGAGCCCGGAGTTCTGCCCAACATACTTTTTGCGTCCTGCCCGACAGCGATTACTGTGGATTCTAATGAGTCCTTATTATGGCGAATGGCAACAACTGATGGTTCGTTTAAAACCACCTCGCCGTCCATATAAATTAGCGTATTGGCAGTTCCTAAATCGATTGAGAGGCTTTGAGCTTTAAAAAAATTAAACATAAAATTCCTGATTAAATAGTAGGTTAAAATAAAAGATATATCATACTATAAACGCCGAGCAAAAATCAATAATTTGCCTGCTTTTGCATAAATTATGAAAATTAAACAGCAAGATGTGATTGCAAGTGTTGCTAATGCTTTGCAATATATTTCCTATTACCATAGTCCGGATTTCATTCAAGCGATGGTCGCCGCTTACGAGTTAGAAACCAATCAGGCCGCCAAAAATGCCATTGCCCAAATTCTGATTAACTCAAAAATGGCAGCTCTCGGGCAGCGGCCTTTGTGCCAAGATACCGGCATTGTAAATGTGTTTGCTGAGGTGGGAATGGAAGTGGTCTGGGAGGCTGATTTGGGGCTTGAAGAGATGATAAATCAGGGCGTAAGTTTGGCTTACACAAATGCCGAAAACCCGCTCCGCAGCTCAATTGTAAGCGACCCGCTGTTTGATAGAATTAACACCAAAGACAACACTCCGGCAGTAATTCACACTAAATTGGTTCAGGGCAATCGGCTGAAAATTACCGTTGCCGCTAAGGGCTGTGGCTCGGAAAACAAAGCTAAATTTGCGATTTTGCAACCAGATGATAATGTTACCGATTGGATTCTCAAAACCGTGCCGCTGATGGGCGCTGGCTGGTGTCCGCCGGGGGTGATTGGAATTGGCGTTGGCGGCACGGCGGAAAAAGCGATGCTGATGGCGAAGGAAAGCCTGATGCAGCCGATTGATATTACTCAGATTGCGGCGAAATCCAAGCCGAATAAGATTGAAAAATTACGCTTGGATTTGCACCAAAAAATCAACGCTATGGGCATCGGAGCGCAGGGTCTGGGCGGCCTGACAACTGTTTTGGATATTAAGATTTCGGACTATCCGACCCATTCTGCCTCGCAGCCGGTGGCGATGATTCCGAATTGTGCGGCCACTCGGCATTTGCATTTTTCGCTTGACGGCTCGGGGGCTGCAGAGCTGCCGCAAGTGGATTTGAGCATCTATCCAGATTTGCAAATGGACTATTCAAAATACACCAAAATTGACCTGAAAACTCTGACGCGGGAGCAGATGGGCAAGTGGAAAATTGGTATGACTTTGCTGCTGACTGGAACTATTATTACCGGACGGGACGCGGCTCACAGGCGACTTCAGCAAATGATAATTAGCGGAGAGGGGCTGCCTGAAGGGGTGGATTTTGAGAATAAATTTATCTATTATGTCGGTCCGGTGGATGCTGTGGGCGATGAAGTAATCGGTCCGGCAGGCCCTACTACTGCAACAAGAATGGATAAATTTACTGCTATGATTCTGGAAAATACTAACATTTTGGGAATGATTGGCAAGGCCGAGCGCGGCGTGGAAGCTACAAAAATCATTAAAAAACATCAGGCTACATACTTAATTGCCGTGGGCGGGGCGGCTTATTTGATTT
>JAAOIF010000007.1 GCA_015163925.1 Candidatus Thioglobus sp. | reverse complement strand
TGATAACATAATCGCAAATGTCAATAAAACTGCATCGCTTAATATAAATTCGCCTATGCTACCTTTTTTATTTTTATATCCTCTCATCTCTTTTACCTCAAAATAAAGCAACCATCATTAGTCACTCGGGCTTAATAATATATGACGAATGCCCTGCTGGCGCTGAAAAAACTCAAAAAGCAAAATAACAGTTCTGTTGAGAATATTAAAACCATAATTGAAGTAAAAATGTTGCCAAATATTGCTATTGAGGTTTCCACTAAATTAGCGTTAAAAAAGCATTGGAACAAGCTAAATCCGCAGCAGAAATTGATTTTTCAGCAATACATTTCTCAATCCTTAGTCAAAGATTATGGGGCAATTCTTGGCTCTTATGATGCCTTGGAAAACATTAATATTACTGTTCATGCGGATGTAAAACACTATGATAATAAGGCGATTGTCAAATTAATTATTAGCTTTAATGAGGACGATGAGCCGATTATTATCTCTTTAAAAATGGTGCAAACGACCCGTTGGCAGATTTACGATTTGGTGTTTTCTGGCGTGAGTATTATCAAAAATTATCAGGCTCAATTTAATTCCCACATTAAGCGCAAGGGTATTAATAGTTTAATTGCTAAAATCATCAAAAAACTCGGGTAAATAATTTATGTATAAATTGGTTATTCAAGGCGGAAACACTCTCAAAGGCGAGATTAAAGCTGCTGGCTCAAAAAATTCCTCATTGCCGATTTTGTTCGCTTCAATTTTAGCTAACGGACCGATAGAACTAACTAACACTCCGCATTTGAGCGATATTTCCACCACTCTCAGATTATTGATGGATATGGGCGGCGAATTCATTTTGGAATCCAGTGGCGCTTTGTGTGTAGATTCCTCAAAATTGACCAATCTGGTGGCAGATTATTCTTTGGTAAAAACCATGCGGGCTTCAATTTTGGTGTTAGGGCCGATGCTGGCAAAATACGGTGAGGCAAAGGTTTCGCTGCCGGGCGGTTGTGCAATCGGAACTCGTCCGGTGGATTTACACCTCAAAGCATTAAGGGATTTGGGCGCAGAAATTTCAGTCAAAAACGGCTACATTTACGCCAAATCCAAACAATTAATTGGCACAGAAATTCACTTTGAGCAAGTCAGCGTTACTGCCACTGAAAATATCCTCATGGCCGCCACTTTAGCCAAAGGCACAACCACTATTGACAACGCCGCACAAGAGCCTGAGGTCTGCGATTTGTGCCTTTGTTTGAATAAAATGGGGGCAAAAATATCAGGCATCGGCACTTCAGTTTTAATTATTGAAGGGGTCAAACAGCTGAATGGAATTAGTTATGCCGTCTGCCCAGATCGCATTGAATCCGCCACTTATTTGGTCGCCGCAGCAATCACCGGCGGCTGCATTACTGTCAAAAATATTCGCCATCAGTCCATGCGGGCGGTGTTAGGAAAGCTAATTGAAATCGGCGCTGACATCAAAACCAGAAATGACTCAATTACTCTTAATATGAAAGGCCGGCGGCCGAAAGCGGTAAATATCAAAACCAGCACTTACCCTAATTTTCCAACCGATATGCAAGCCCAATTTACTGCTCTAAATGCCATTGCTGACGGGCATAGCTCCATCACTGAAAACATTTTTGAAAACCGTTTTATGCACATTCCCGAGCTTTCACGAATGGGCGCTGACCTGACTTTAGAGGGCAACACGGTCCATTATGAAAAACCGCCGCATGCTCATAAGTTTGCGTCAAGCCAAAATGGGTTACGATTTTCATCATAAAACTATCTCTTGATTCAAAAAAAATCACGCCTTTTTTGGCAACTCTATACATATTTAATAATGCCCGATGCGGCGAATAACAGTGATGCAGAGCCGCATGAATTACTACAAAATCAAAAGAATTATCTTCAAATGTTAAGTTTTCGGCATTCTGAAAACTGTATAAAAATGGCGAAAACGCATCTTCGGCTCGGGTATCAACATTTGAAATCGTCACATTTTTACAGCCAAGTTCCATAAAAATTTCGCAGTCTTTTGCGCCGCCGGCAACCACTAATATTTTGGCGTTTTTATCTTTTATCCAAGTATTAATTGTGGCTTTGTAAAAGGAAAATCGCTTATTCATTTGCTTAATTATTTGTGATTTAACTACAAAATTATACTTGTAAAATACTAATTTAATCCGCCAAATCCATACCAATTTGGAAAGAAAATTAGGCTGAGTAAAACTACTACTTGGATGAAAATAAACGGCATTACGCCACGGTAAATGTCGGTGGTTTTGATGGATTTTGGCGCTACGCCTTTGAGGTAAAATAGGCTAAAACCGAATGGTGGCGTGAGAAATGAGGTTTGCAAATTCATCGCAATAAGAATTGCAAACCAGTTCATATCAATCCCGAGCGAGAGGGCGATGGGGTAGAAAATTGGCACAATAATTAGTGAGATTTCAACAAAATCAATGAAAAATCCGAGCAGCAAAATAATTAGCATTGCAATAAAAATAAAGCTGATTTCTTTAGCCGGCAAAGTGTGGATAAAATCCTCCACCAAAACATCGCCGCCGCTGTAAGTAAAAACCAGTGAAAACGCCGTAGCACCAATCAAAACAGCAAATACCATAGCCGTTACTTTGATGGTTTCAACGCTGGTTTCACGCACCATTTTCCAGTTGAGTCGCCGATAAATAAACGCCAAAAACAAAGCCCCGACCACACCGATAGCAGCAGATTCGGTCGGAGTAGCAATGCCGGTAAAAATTGAGCCAAGCACTGCCACAATCAGCAAAATCGGCGGCAAAATGGCTTTAGCAACCGCTGAATATTTTTGCAATTTGCCCAAATTATGATTTTTGCTAATGCACGCCGGCGCACTATTTTTGTCAAAATATGCAATAATCAGCACATAAATAATATAACTTGCCACCAGCACCAAAGACGGCAGCACCGCACTTTTGAACAAATCTCCAGCCGGAACGCCGAGCACATCTGCCAAAATAATCAGCACGATTGAGGGCGGAATAATTTGCCCCAGAGTGCCGGAAGCGCAAATAACGCCGGTGGCTAAGGGTTTTTTGTAATTGTGTTTTAGCATCACCGGCAGCGAAATTACTCCCATTGCAATTACTGAAGCCCCGACCACGCCTGTGCTGGCGGCGAGTAATGAGCCGACTAAAATGGTGGAAATCGCCAAACCGCCGCGGATATTGCCAAATAATTCGCCCATTGCCTCTAAAAGTTGCTCGGCGAGTTTGGTTTTTTGCAGCACAATTCCCATAAAAATAAACAGCGGCACAGCCATCAAAATCGTGTTTTGCATAATGCTCATAATCCGATATGGCATAAATCCAAACAGCTCGATGCCCTCGGTCAGAGTGCCGAAAATCACCGCCACACCAGCAAAAGTGAACGCCACCGGAAAGCCGACCATCAGCAAAATCAAGGTTGCAGCAAACATAATTAAACCAATCATCGCTTAAATTCTCGGTAATTATTTTGGGCGAAAATCACACCTGAAACTATGATTAAAATAAAGCTAATTGGAATCATACTTTTGATGAGAAATCGCTGCGTTAGCCCGCCCGGGTCGCCACTTTGCTCGTTGAGTAAAAACGCCTGATAAGCGAAATCAAAGCCATAATAACTGACCAATAAACTCAGCGGCAAGATGAAAATTAGCAAGCCGATTAGGTTAATTAGCGCTTGTTTTTTAGGGCTAAATTTGGCGTAAAAAATATCAACTCTCACATGCCCATCGTTCTGCAAAGTATAGGCGATTCCGAGCAAAAACATACTGGAAAATAAGTGCCATTCCAACTCTTGCAAAGCGATGGAAGAGTCGTTAAAAGCGTATCGCAGCAGCACATCCACAAAGACATTGAGAATTGTTAAAAGCAATAATCCAATGATTATATTTTCTAAATATTGGCTGTATTTTTGCTTTAACAATGGCTTAAAAAAGTATTATTTAGACTGAGAATTTAGATAAGATTGGTCTGAAATTGCAGTCCAAGCTCTGGCTTTTTGCAAATAATTTGCTTGTGATTTTATGATTTCTTTTGCCAAAGGATTGCTTGCCGCAAGCTTTTTTAGCAACTTTTGATTCGCCGCCCGCAACGCCGCAAACACTGGTTCTGGAAAGGTTTTGACCTTAATATTCGGATAGGCTTTTTTCATACTTGCCCAGTTTTTTGCACTCTCAAACTCCGATTGATTTGACATTTGATAAGCTGATAATTTCATCGCCGCCAGCAAAATATTTTGCAAATCTGCGGGCAAACTATGGTATTTTTTGAGGTTGATTAAAAACTGCAATTCAGAGCCGGGCTCGTGCCAGCCGGTGTAATAATATGGGGCAACTTTGTGAAAACCCATTCGCAAATCCAGCGAGGGGCCGACCCATTCTAAGGCATCAATTGTGCCGCGGTCAAGTGCGGTATAAAGCTCTCCGGCGGGGATATTTACCGGTTTCACTCCGACTTCTGCCATAATTTCGCCGGCAAAACCGGGGATGCGCATTTTCAAGCCGTGCAAATCAGCGACAGTGTTAATTTCCTTCTGAAACCAGCCGCCCATCTGGTTTCCGGTGTTGCCGCCGATGACCGATTTCATTCCATGTTTTGCATAAACTTTGTCCATTAATTGCTGTCCGCCGCCGTAATTGAACCAAGCGTATTGCTCTTTGCTCGTCATTCCAAAGGGCATTGAGGTGAAAAATAAAGTGTTGATGTCCTTGCCTTTCCAGTAATATGAGCCGGAATGCCCCAAATCGTAACGCCCGGATTTGACGAAATCAAAGATTCCGAGTGCGGATTTGTGTTTATTTTTGGAGTCAATTCTGATTTTCAGCCTGCCATTTGACATCGCTTCTGCTAATTTTTTGAAATTTTTAGTAGCATCGCCGAAAATAGGAAAATTACTCGGCCAAGTTTCAGCTAATTTTAAAGTGTAAATTTTGCTGTTATCAATGGCTTTGCTGGATTTTTTTGGCTCAGAAGCAAACCAATTTGCATAAATATTAGTTGTTAAAAAAGCTCCGAAAAGTGTTAATAATAATATTTTTTTCATAAATGTCCTTAATTTTTAATTTGTGCCAAAATTGCCCGGTCTTGCAAATTATAGTCTTTGAAAGTTTGAATATTGTGGAATTTTTTGCCAAGTAATTTTACAATATTTGCACGCTGATTTTGCCCATGTTCCAATAATAAATAGCCCGATTTTTGCAAATATTTATGCGAATTATTGATAATAATTTTAATGTCTTTCAGCCCGTCAGCGCCTGATACTAAAGCATTTTGTGGCTCAAAAGTCAGCTCGGCAAGGTGGCAATCGCCAGCCGGAATGTAAGGCGGATTAGAAATAATTAAATCAAAAGTTTGCCCCTCCGCAGCCGCAAACCAGTCGCCCTGTTGAAAGCTAATATCCGCTTGGCAATTTTGCTCAGCAACCCTTAATGCCGCTGCTGAAAAGTCAGTTGCAGTAACGCTCCAATGCGGATTTTTATCCTTTAAAGTGATGGCAATAATTCCGCAGCCAGTGCCTAAATCTAAGAGTTTAACCGCTTGTTTTTTGGGGAATAAATCCAGAGAAATATCAATCAATAATTCAGTTTCCGGTCTGGGAATTAAGACGCTTGGCGTTACTTTAAAATCCAGATGATAAAAGCCTTGAATGCCGCTCTGGTAGGCGAATGGCTTGCCTTTTTGGCGTTGTTTTATGAGTACTTCCAAGCGCTTTTTTTGCTCTAAATTTAGCTGATAATTACTAATAGAAATCAGCTCGGCGTGGCTTTTTTTCAGCAGCAAACCGAGCAGTGGAATTATGTCTTCAACGCCGCTTTTCAGGTAGTTATGAATGCTTGACATCAATCCAGTTTTTCACGGCAACAATTAGCCCTAAGCCGATGAAAGCGCCGGGCGGCAAAATCGCCAGCAGAGTTCCTTGATAGTCGGCAAACACAGTGATACTAAGGGTTTCGCCGAGGCTGCCAAGTAGTAAATCGGATTGCTCAAACAGAGTTCCAGAGCCGATAAGCTCGCGCATTGCCCCTAAAATCACTAATACTATTGAAAATCCGATGCCCATCAGCAAGCCGTCAAGCAGTGATTTATCCCAAGTATTTTTGCTGGCAAACGCCTCAGCCCGGCCGAGAATGGCGCAATTTGTAACAATCAGCGGCACAAAAATTCCGAGAATCAGATACAAATCATAAAAATACGATTGCATAATTAGCTCAACAATTGTTACAAAAGAGGCAATCAGCAGCACAAAAATCGGAATGCGAATTTCCTTTGGAATCTGGCGGCGAAACAGCGACACAGTAAGGTTTGAAGCCGTCAGCACAAAAGTTGTAGCCAGCCCCAAACCCAGCGCATTAACGATATTATTCGTCACAGCCAGCAGCGGACACAAGCCCAAAAGTGCCACTAAGGCTTGATTATTATGCCATAAACCATTTTTTGCGATTTTGATATAAGCTTCCATAACGGTAAATTATAGCAATTTTGTGAAGTGTTTTTTTGATAAAATCTGCTTTTATTTTTCAGCGGATGATGATTTTTTAGGCGATTTATGGGATGATATAAGCATTTTTCAGCAGCCAGATATTATGTTAAATTTAGTGTTATTTGAGCCAGAAATTCCTAACAATACCGGCAGTTTAATTCGCCTTTCTGCTAATATTGGAGCAAATTTGCATCTGATTAAACCGTATGGTTTTGAGATTACTGATAAGCGTTTGCGTAGAGCCGGGCTGGATTACAAGGAATTAGCCAATGTTTTTGAGTATGAAAATTTGAATGATTATTTAGCCAAAGCCAAGCCAAATCGCTTATTTGCCGTCAGCTCAAAAGTCGAACAAAATTATGCAAAAATCAGTTATCAGCAAAATGATAGTTTTTTATTTGGACCAGAAACACGGGGCTTGCCGGCGGAAATTTTGAACCAGTTTGAGGGAATTACTTTGCCGATGCAAGCCGGTTCCAGAAGTTTAAATTTGTCAAATTGCGTTTCCATTGTGGCTTTTGAGGCTTGGCGGCAAATTGGTTTTATCGGCGCTGATGAGAAAAAATATGCTTAAATTTATCTTTTTATTACTGTTCTCAGGCGTGGTAAATGCTAATAGCTGCGTGGTTTTGCTCTATCATCATTTTGCTAATGACACCCCAAAATCCACCAGTATCAGCCCAGAATTATTTGAAAAACATTTGCAATATTTACAGCAAAATTCCTTTAAAGTATTACCTCTTAGCACTATGCTAAATCGGCTGAAAAGTGCTACCCTGCCGGATAAATGCGTGGTGCTGACGGCGGATGACGCTTACATTTCCATTGCCAAAAATGCCTATCCGCTGCTGAAAAAATATCAAATGTCAATGGCAGTTTTTGTGCCGACTGACGCGGTTGAAAAGCAATATAAGCGCTATATGAGCTGGCAGCAAATGCAAAAAATTCAAGGGGAAAATATGGAGTTTTATAACCATAGCCTCAGCCATCCGCATTTGTTGGATTTGGATTCTGGGCAGGTTTTGGATGAAATTAAAAATGCACAAAAACGCTTGCGGAAACACTTAAAAGTAACTGCTAAAATCTTGGCTTAAGGCGTTTTTCAAGGTTATTTGTAATTCCACAATACAGATTTCCGCCCCGACATTTTAATAAATATACAATCCACATTTCACGCCTTTAAATTTGGTATAATTACGCAGTTTAATCCATTTAATTCACAGTAGCAAAATATAGCAAAATGGAAAAAACTTACAACCCCTCGCTGATTGAACCAAAATACCAAAAACTCTGGGCACAGCAGCGTTTGTTTTCCTCTGATGCAAATCCAAAAAATCCTCCAAATAACGCCTATTGCATAATGCTTCCGCCGCCGAATATTACCGGCAGTTTGCATATGGGGCATGCTTTTCAGCATACAATTATGGATATTCTGGCTCGTTACCATCGGGCAAAAGGTGAGCAAACTCTGTGGCAGCCGGGCACTGACCACGCCGGAATCGCCACGCAAATGGTGGTTGAAAGGCAATTAGCAGCAGAAAAAACCACTCGCCAGAGCCTCGGCAGAGATAAATTTATTGATAGAATTTGGGACTGGAAGCAAAAATCCGGCGGCAGAATTACTACTCAAATGCGGCGTTTAGGGGCTTCAGTTGACTGGGAAAAAGAACGCTTTACCCTTGATGAGGGCTTGTCCGCTGCGGTTAAAAAAGTCTTCATTCAATTATATAACGAAGGCTTAATTTATCGCGGCAAACGCTTGGTGAATTGGGACCCGATTTTGCAAACTGCCCTCTCGGATTTGGAGGTTACAGCCGAGCCAGAAAACGGTTTTATGTATTATATCCGCTACCCGTTTGCTGATGAAAATGGCTTTATGGAAATTGCCACAACTCGTCCGGAAACCATTTTGGCAGATGGGGCTTTGGCAGTAAATCCGGCTGATAAGCGTTATAAAAATATGGTTGGAAAATGGGTAAAAGTGCCGCTGACAACAAGGAAAATTCCGATTGTGGCAGATGATTATGTGGAGGCAGAATTTGGCACTGGCTGCGTGAAAATCACTCCAGCCCACGATTTCAACGATTGGGAAGTCGGCAAACGCCATAAAATGGAAATTATAAATCTTTTTAGCGTTGATGCAAAAATGAGTGAAAATGCTCCAAAAGCCTATCAGGGCTTGGATAGATTTGTTGCCAGAAAGCAAATTATTAATGATTTGGAGGCAGCCGGATTGTTAATTGAAACCAAGCCTCACAAACTCACTCCGCCCCGTGGCGACCGTTCTGGTGCGATTTTAGAGCCATATCTGACCGACCAGTGGTTTGTGAAAATTGCCCCATTAGCAGCGCCGGCGATTGCTGCGGTGAAAAATGGCGATATTAAATTTGTGCCGAAAAATTGGGATAAAACCTATTTTAATTGGATGGAAAATATTAACGATTGGTGCATTTCTCGCCAGATTTGGTGGGGGCATCGGATTCCGGCTTGGTATGATGAAAACGGCAAAATTTATGTGGCAGATTCGCTCAAAGAAGCCCAAAATCAGGCTGGTAAAAATGCAAAATTAACCCAAGATAATGATGTTTTAGACACTTGGTTTTCCTCTGCCTTATGGCCTTTTTCCACTTTAGGCTGGCCGGAGAAAACTGCCGATTTAGCCCGATTTTATCCAACAAATATATTAGTAACAGGATTTGATATTATCTTTTTTTGGGTTGCCAGAATGATTATGTTTGGGCTGAAATTCACTGGCGCAGTGCCGTTTACAGAGATTTACATCACCGGACTAATCCGCGACAACCATGGGCAAAAAATGTCCAAATCCAAAGGAAATGTGCTGGATCCGATTGATTTGATTGATGGAATTAGTCTTGAAAATTTACTCAAAAAACGCACTGAAAATATGATGCAGCCGAAAATGCAGGCGAAAATTAGCAAGCAAACCAAAGCAGAATTTCCGCACGGCATTCCGGCTTTCGGCACTGATGCCTTGCGTTTTACCTTCGCCGCCCTTGCCTCTTTCGGACGCGATATTAAGTTTGATTTCAAGCGCGTGGAGGGCTATCGCAACTTTTGCAACAAGCTCTGGAACGCCTCTCGGTTTGTAATTATGCAGTTTGAGGGCGAGAAAATTAACAGTAATTCTGAGCTTTCCGTGGCTGATAAATGGATTATTTCACGGCTGCAAAATACTAAGATAAAAGTGGCAAAACACTTGGCGGATTATCGCTTTGATTTGATGAGCAAAGAGTTATATGAATTCGTCTGGAATGACTATTGCAGCTGGTATTTGGAGCTTTCCAAACCACTCTTGCAAAACGATTTTTCCAAGCCTTCCAGCCAAGCGACTTTGCTAAAAGTTTTGGATGAAATTTTGATACTTTTGCATCCGATTATTCCATTTATTACTGAGGAAATTTTTGCCCAATTACAAATTCTCAGCGGCTCAAAATCGCAAAGTTTGAGCCTTGAAAAATATCCAGAAGTGCAAATGAATTTGATTTCAGCGGCGGCGGAAGAGGAAATTCAGTGGCTGCAAACTTTCACTCTGGGAGTTCGGAAAATTCGCTCAGAAATGAATATTTCTCCGGCAAAATTATTGCCTTGTTTTGTGCAAAATATCGGTCCGCGAGAGCAAAAATATCTGCAAAATCATACAAAGTCGCTAAATTCTTTGGCAAAATTAGCAAGTATTGAACAATTAGAAAATCAGCAAACCGCGCCAGAATCGGCTATTGCTTTGGTTGATGAGATGAAAATCCTAATTCCTCTTGCCGGTTTGATTGATAAAAAACAGGAAATTGAGCGTTTAAATAAGGAAATTGAAAAATTGGAAAAGCAAAAAAATCAGTTTGAATCCAAGCTAAATAATGCTAAATTTGTTAATTCTGCGCCGGCTGAAGTGGTTGAAAAAGAAAAGCAAAGGCTTGCCGCAAGCGAAAAAGCCATTAGCAAATTAGCCTCACAATTAAGTAAAATAAGCAATTTATAAAACTATTATGAAATTTAATAAAACCATATTTTTGTTACTATTGGCTGTCGCAAAAGCCCACGCCGTCTCGTTTGTGTATGTTACAGATGTGGTGGATATTCCGCTGCGCTCGTCAAATTCCATTGTCAATAATCCTAGCAATGTGATTAGAAACTTGCCCTCAGGCACTAAACTGAGAATATTAGCAACTGAAAATGGCTGGACAAAAGTCAGATTTGGGCAAACCACCGGCTGGATGATTTCGCGTTACCTCATCAGCAATCCGCCTGCCAGAGAGCAATTAGAGGCTTTGCAACAAAATAATGACAGTAATAAAATCACCATTAATAAGCAATCAACGCACAATTCGGAATTAGCCAAACAGCTCAAGGATTTGAAAAAAATCAACACTAATTTATCCATTCAGGTCAGCAAAGCTAAGTCGGAAAAACGCCATATTGAGCAAACTTACAAAGATGCTTTGAAATTAGAATATGCCAATGAAAAGCTGCAAAAACGGTCATTACAGCTGCAAACTGAAATTCAACTTTTGCAAAATAACGGCTCAGGCGGACAAGATGCCAGCGCCAGAAACTGGTTTATTGTCGGCGCTTTAGTGCTGTTTTTCGGCTTTATAATCGGATTTTTATTTCCAAGACGACCAACCAAAAACCCCGGGAGATTCTAAAATGAAATTACTCAAAACCGCACTTACTTTTGACGATGTGCTTTTAGTGCCAGCGCATTCAACCACCATGCCCAAAAAAGTCAGCCTGAAAACTCAGCTGACCAAAAATATCAGCCTAAATATGCCGATTTTATCAGCGGCTATGGACACTGTAACTGAGGCAAAACTCGCCATTGCTATCGCTCAGGAAGGCGGAATCGGAATTATTCACAAAAATATGTCAATTTCCCAGCAGGCGCTGGAGGTGAAAAATGTGAAACGCTTTGAGTCCGGAATCATCAAAAACCCAATTAGCATCAGCCCAAAAGCCACTATTGCTGATGTGTTTGCCATGCAAAAACAGCATCAGATTTCAGCACTTCCGGTGCTTGAGGGAAATATTATTGTCGGGCTGATTACTGGCCGAGATGTGCGTTTTGAGACCCGTATGAATGAATTGGTTGAAAATGTGATGACCCCGCAAAACCAGCTTATCACTGTTGCTGAAGGCACTAATATGGAAAAAGTTCGGGCTTTGCTGCAAAAACATCGGATTGAGCGGGTGATTATTACCGATTCCACTTTTGACCTGAAAGGGATGATTACCGTCAGAGATATTCAAAAATCCTCCGATTTTCCCAATGCCTGCAAGGATAAAGCCGAGCAGCTGCGGGTCGGGGCGGCGGTAGGAGTGGGTGATGGGAGCGGCGAGCGGATTGATGAATTAGTGGCTGCCGGAGTTGATGTGATAGTAATTGACACTGCCCACGGGCATTCGCAAGGGGTGATTGACCGAGTCAAAAGCACCAAAGCGGCGCACCCGAAATTAGATATTATTGCTGGAAACATTGCTACGGCGGCGGCGGCACTGGATTTGGTCAAAGCTGGCGCAGATTGTGTAAAAGTCGGCATCGGACCCGGCAGCATTTGCACCACCAGAATCGTCTCCGGAGTAGGCGTGCCGCAGATTACTGCGATTGCTGATGTGGCTGAGGCGTTGAAAAACAGCGGCGTGCCAATAATTGCTGACGGCGGAATCCGTTACTCCGGAGACATCGCCAAAGCCTTTGCTGCTGGGGCTTACAGCGTAATGCTTGGCTCAATGCTGGCCGGCACAGAAGAATCCCCCGGCGAGATTGAATTGTATCAAGGGCGTTCCTACAAATCCTACCGCGGCATGGGCTCAATCGGGGCTATGAGCCAAGCCCACGGCTCGTCCGAGCGTTATTTTCAATCCGACTCCAAAGCCGATAAATTAGTCCCAGAAGGCATTGAGGGGCGGGTGCCATTCAAAGGCTCAATCCGCCCGATAATCCACCAAATGCTCGGCGGCGTGCGCTCATCAATGGGCTATACCGGCTGCGAAACCTTAGACAAAATGCGCACTCAAGCCCAGTTCGTGCAAGTCACCTCAGCCGGCATGGTCGAATCCCATGTGCATGATGTTTCCATCACCAAAGAAGCCCCGAATTATCATCAGTAATTTGGGTTTTAAATGAAAATTATAAATCAGCAAAATAAACTTATAGTTTTTCAGGATAAAAATATCCGTAGAACTTGGCATAAAAAAGAGTGGTTTTATTCTGTTGTAGATATTATCGCTGTTTTGTCGGCAAGCAAAAATCCGCCAGATTATTTGAAAAAGCTTAGAAAGCGTGATGAGGACTTAGGATCCTACCTAGGGACAAATTGTCCCCATGTAGAAATGACAATTTTATCAGGCAAAAAACGCAAACTTTTGGCTGGTAATGCTAAAGATATTTTCCGCATAATTCAATCCATTCCCTCTAAAAAAGCCGAGCCGTTTAAATTGTGGCTGGCGCAAGTTGGCAGTGAGCGCTTGGATGAAATAGAAAATCCAGAGCTTGCCCAGCAGCGTATGAAAGCCATTTATGAGCAAAAAGGCTATCCAAAAGATTGGATTGATAAGCGCCTTCGCGGCATTGCTATTCGCCAAAATTTGACCGATGAATGGCAAGAAAGGGGCATAAAAAAACATAGCGATTACAAAATTTTGACTGCTGAAATTTCTAAAGCAACTTTTGGTATGACGCCGAGCGAATACAAAAATTTCAAAAATTTGCCGGAAAAATCAAATGCAAATTTGCGAGATAATATGGATGATTTGGAGCTGATTTTTACAATGTTAGGCGAGCGAGTAACCACTGAAATTTCTAAAGATGAAAAGCCAAAAACCTTTAATGCTAATAAAAAAGTCGCCAGAAGAGGCGGAAAAGTTGCGGGCAATGCCAGAAAAGAAACTGAAAAAGAATTGGACAGAAAAGTAAGCTCTAAGCAGAATTTTTTGAGTGAAAATAAAGCGTTAAAAAATTGAAATGAAAGGCGAGACCCTGAAATAAATTCAGGGTGACAGTAAGAAGTTTGTAATTCTGAACTGCCCCCACAAGTCATTCTGAACTTGATTTAAGAATCTCGTGTGACACGGGCCTTGCCTGTGTAGAAATAAATTCAAGGCAAATGGAATAAAAAATAGAGTATTATTTGAATTTTATTTTAAAACTTGGAAACTATTATGAAAAACTCAAACAAATTAGGCAGATTATTTGCCTTATCAATTCTCTCAATTCTTGCTCTAAGCCTTACAAACTGCGGCAGCTCCACTAATGCGGGGGGGGGGAGCAGCAGCGTTGAAATAACTAACGCTAAAACAGTAGCAGTTGGGTCAAATCTCATTTTAACTGCTGAAATTACGCCAGCGCCGACCACCCCAACTTTCACTTGGACAATTACTGATGCAAACGCAACTGGCGCAACCATTACTGCAAGCACTTTCAGCGCCACTGCCGCCGGCACAGCCATCATCCAAGTCGCCGCCTCAAGCGCAAACGGCACTCTTACAGCCACCCAAGAAATTACCGTCACCACGCCAGTTACCGGAATTACTATCAGCAGCCGCAGCCCGATTTTAGTCGGCAAAAGCATAGATTTAGCAGCCACAGTTTTGCCGACCACAGCCGTGCAAACAGTCATTTTTTCAATTTCCAGCGGCGCGAATTTTGCAACTCTCAGCGGCAAAACTCTGACCGGTGTTGCCGCCGGAACAGTTACAATTACTGCCACAGCCACTGACGGCAGCGGAATTACTGGCACTCAAGATTTTGTTTTTGCAGTTCGCCCAGCCATTACTACCGCCCTCAAAGCCGTTGCCACCGGAACGCCAAATCAGGTGAAGATTTCTTGGGCGGCGGTTGCCGGTGCGACCGGTTATAAACTCTACCAAACGACTGGAAATTTATCCGGTTTTGAAGATGGCGACCCGGCGAATTTAGCCTCAGCCAGCCCAGCAGCCACTTCCATGTTAGCGTAAGATTTGCTTGCTTTGCCAAGCCGCTCAGATGCTTGACAATTTCCGTTAAACTCTGGCTGCCATACCGGTCCGGCTCTCGCTTTCCAAGCATATTCAGATTTGGTCCGTTGAGTAATAAAATATCCGCCATTTGAGTTTTTTTTAAGTATTAAGAAAAATGATTTTACCAG